>JANLTL010000208.1:0-2040 GCA_031362905.1 Burkholderiales bacterium
CGATCACCCTGAGCGCACCGTGCTCCTTGAACACGGCGGCGGCGAGCAGCGCGTGGTTGAGATACTTCTGCTTGTCCGCAGTGGGAACGGGAATGACAAATCCATCAACGTAGTGCATGGTCTTGCTCCTTTACGGTCTGGTCAAAAGCGATGGTCATGATCGGGTGTTGTGCTCCTTAGTCGAACCGCAGCTGCGCAAATCGACAGGCCTGGAAAAAATAATTTGTTGCCGGAATCCGAATTGCCTGCTCACCGCCTCGCGGGCTGCCACGCGCATCACGTCAACTCGGCCAAACGCTTGAGCAGAAAGCGTTTTTCCGGTTGCTGCTGGGTCAGTTCCAGCGCGCGCTGATAGGCTGCGCGCGCCTCGGCAGGGCGCGCGAGGCGGCGCAACAGGTCAGCGTGCGCGGCGTGGGCGAGGTGGTAGCTGCCCAACTCGCCCTGTGTGAGCAAGGCCTCGACCAGCGCCAGGCCCGCCGCCGGCCCGTCGCGCATGGCAACTGCCACCGCGCGATTCAACTGCACGACCGGGGACGCATCGCGCTGCAGCAGCGCGTCATACAGGCCGGTGATTTGCGCCCAGTCGGTCGCGCCGGCTTCGCGCGCTTCGGCGTGCACAGCGGAAATGGCGGCTTGCAGGGCATAAGCCCCAAACCCCGGCGCAGATAGGGCGCGTTCGGCCAGCGCCCAGCCTTCGACGATGAAGGCGCGGTTCCACAATGTGCGCTCTTGCCCGTCGAGTGGCACCAGATCACCGTGCACGTCGGTGCGCGCGGCACGGCGCGATTCGTGCAGCAGCATCAGCGCCAGCAGGCCCGCCACCTCGGCCTCGGGCAGCAATTCGTGCAACAGGCGAGCAAGGCGGATCGCTTCACCGCTCAACTCCTGTCGCGTCACTGCTGCACCACTGGAGGCCGAATAGCCTTCGTTGAACACGAGGTAGATCACGCGCAACACGCTGGTAAGCCGCGTGGACTGTTGATCGCGTTCGGGCACTTGATAGGGAATCCGCGCTGCGCGAATCTTGGCCTTGGCACGCACGATGCGCTGCGCCAGCGTGGGCGCGGGCAGCAAGAAGGAGCGGGCGATTTCTTCTGTAGTGAGTCCACAGACCTCGCGCAAGGTCAGCGCGATTTGCGCGTCTTCGGCAAGAGCCGGGTGGCAGCAGGTGAAAATCAGGCGCAGGCGGTCGTCCTCGAGCAGTTCGCCCTCGCCCGGTGCAGGAGCATCGGCGGCGACCGCTTCGACCTCGGCAGCGGCTTCGTCCCAGGCGGTGAATCGTTTGTCGCGGCGCAGGCTGTCAATGGCTTTGAAGCGGCCCGCCGAGACCAGCCAAGCGGCGGGATTGTCAGGCACGCCTTCGCGTGGCCATTGTTCCAGCGCGGCACGAAAGGCCTCGTGCAGCGCTTCTTCGGCGCGGTCGAAATCGCCGAGAAGGCGGATCAGTGTGGCGAAAACGCGGCGCGACTCGCGCCGGTAAATGGTGTCGATCTGCTGCGCCATTGCCGTGCCGGGTGAACCAACTTCTTCACCTGCCATGCGACACTCCTTGAAGAAGCGCTCCCACCAAGGGTTATGGCGGTCATGCCTTGTAGATTGGCTCTCACCAAGGCTTTCCAGCCTCGGCTGAGGCCAAGTCGTACTCAGCCCTCGCCGACGCGCACGATCTTGAGCGTATTGGTGCCGCCGGTCTTGCCGACATCGCGCGTGAGTCCGGTGACGCGCGCGTAGTTGAGCAAGGTGGCCCCCTGCACTGCCGCCGTGGCGGCAAGGTTGATGAGCAGGCGCGAGTCATCGAACTGCCCGTCGTAATACATCACGCCGCCGCGCAGCCCTTCGGTCTGGATGTTCGGCAGATGCTGGAGCGTTTGTTTCTGCGAGAGAAGTTTCGACGGGCAGAAGCGGTATTTCCCCGAGAGCGTCTGGTAGAGCTTGAGGCCAAGGCCGTAGAACGGCGCTTCCCACCACGCGTAGCTCGGCACGACGAAGGCGAGATCACTGACGAGATGCGGCGCGTTCTGGCGAAGGAGGCCGCGTTCC
>JANLTL010000254.1:0-4882 GCA_031362905.1 Burkholderiales bacterium
CGTCGCGGCGGTGGCGGCGAGCACCAGCGGCGCTGCCAGAGCGGCAGCCAACAAGGAGCGGGTAAGGCGCGAGAACGACAAATGCATGGTGAAACTCCTCAGGAACGTTTGAAGGGGCCTTGAATGGTGGTATGCAGGCACTGTGCCAACGCGGTAGTAGCCGGCCCTCCAGCCACAAACTGGCGCGAGGAAGCAGGTTGAAATGATTGGCCGGGGAAAGTATGCACCAAGTGCGTGCGATTGAGTCGGGCTTGCAGATCATTCCGGTGCGCGGTGCAGATTCACATGATCAGACGCTACAGGCTGGCGCGCGGCGCCGGGAGCCACAACTGCATCGAGCAAGTGTTACCGCCCAGGCCGAACCAACTGCACCGGCAACACCGACCGGCTGGAAGGCGCATGGATGGGCGCTTTCACAACGACGTGCCCTGAAACCCATGCGTACCAACGCTTTCAGGCCGATGGCCGAGGCCGAAAACTGTCGATGATCAACAAGGCTGCACCCACAGAGATGGCACTGTCCGCGACATTGAACGCCCAGAAGTGCCAGCCTGCGAAGTGGAAATCGAGAAAGTCGATCACGTGGCCGTAGGCGATGCGATCGATCAAATTGCCGATGGCGCCACCGAGGATGAGGGTGAGACCCCAGCGGAACAGTTTTTCACTCTCGTGTTTGGCAATCAGCCACATCAGCACGACGATGGCCGCGCAGGTGATGACGATGAAAAACACGCGCTGCCAGCCACCGGCGTTGGACAGGAAGCTGAATGCGGCCCCCTTGTTGTAGACCAGCACCAGATTGAAAAAAGAGGTGATGCTCACCGACTCACCATAGCGCAGGTTGCTGCTGATGGCGTATTTGGTCCACTGGTCGGCGATCACCAACACCAGCGAAACGGTGAGCGCGATGATGAGGGCGCGGCGTGCGGCTACTTGCACTTGGCCTCCGGTGATGGCGAACGCGGCGGGCAGGCGATCATGCGCATGTGCGTGGCTCGCCTGCGCCGAACAGGTTGGAGATGCAGCGCCCGCAGATTGTGGGATGCTCGCCATGCGTGCCAACCTCCTCTCGATAATGCCAGCAGCGCTCGCATTTTTTATGCGGGCTGGGGATGGCGTTCACCTCGAGGGCGCCGTCACTGCCCGCGGTGACGCTTGCCTGCGAGGTGATGAGCACAAAGCGCAGATCGTCGGCGAGCGATTGCAGCAGGGTGAGGGTGTCGCCTCCGGCGCGAAGCTCGACTTCGGCCTGCAGGGACGAGCCGATGGTCTTGGCTTCGCGCATGCCCTCTAGCTTGCGCTGCACCTCGCCGCGCACGGCGCGCAACTGCGTCCATTTGCCGAGCAACGTGTCGGCGCCGCTGAGCGCCGGCAGGGCGTGATAAGTGTGAGCGAAGATGGTGTCATCGCGCTTGCCGACAATGCCCCAGGCTTCTTCGGCGGTGAACGAGAGCACCGGGGCCATCAGTCTGATCAGCGCCTGGGTGATGTGCCACAGCGCGGTCTGCGCGGCGCGGCGCGGCGCGGAGTCGACCTTGGTGGTGTAGAGCCGGTCCTTGAGGATGTCGAGATAAAAACCGCCGAGGTCTTCGGAGCAGAAGGTTAGCAGCTTGGCCATTGCCGGGTGGAATTCGTATTTCTCGTAGTCGGCCAGCACGACGCGCTGCATTTGCGAGGTGAGCGCGAGGGCATATCGATCTATCTCGAGCAATTGGTCAAGCGGCACGGCATGCTGTGTGAAGTCAAAGTCAGAGGTGTTGGCGAGCAAAAAGCGCAGGGTATTGCGGATGCGCCGGTAGCTCTCGACCACGCGCTTCAAGATTTCTTCCGAGATTGACAATTCGCCCGAGTAATCAGTGGCGGCAACCCAGAGGCGCAGCACCTCGGCGCCGAGCGAGTCGCTGACCTTTTGCGGCGCGACCACGTTGCCCTTGGACTTGGACATCTTCTCGCCCTTGCCGTCGACCACAAAGCCGTGCGTGAGCAGGCTCTTGTAGGGCGCCTGGCCATTGACCATGCACGAGACCAGCAGGGACGAGTGAAACCAGCCGCGGTGCTGGTCGCTGCCTTCGAGGTACATGTCGGCCTGCTCGTCGCTGCGCGACAACAGCGGATGCGAGCCGCGCAGCACGGTCTGAAACGTCGAGCCGGAGTCGAACCAGACGTCGAGCGTGTCCTTGATCTTTTCGAAATGCGCCGCCGAAAATTCGCCGACGGCACCGATCATGTCTTCGGACTTGAGCGTCTGCCACGACTCGATGCCGCCTTGCTCGACCAGCTTGGCGATTTGTTCGAGCAGCGCGGGCGTTTGCGGATGCAGGGCGCCGGTCTCCCGCTGCACAAAGAAGGGCATCGGCACGCCCCATTGGCGCTGGCGCGAGAGCGTCCAGTCCGGCCGGTTGGCAATCATGCTGTAGAGGCGTTGCTTGCCCCAGGCGGGGAAGAACTCGGTCGCGTCGACCGCGCGCAGGGCAGTGGCGCGCAGCGCTTCGGCGGGCTTGGCGCCGCTGATGCCGGTGGCTTCGTCCATTGCGGCAAACCACTGCGTGCTGGCGCGGTAGATGATCGGCGTCTTGTGGCGCCAGCAGTGCATGTAGCTGTGATCGTAGGTCTCGGATTTCAATAGGGTGCCGGCTTCGCGCAGCTTCTCGACGATTTTCGGGTTCGCATCCCAGATCGACAGGCCACCGAAGAAGGGCAGGGTCTCGGCGTATTTGCCGTCACCCATCACAGGGGTGAGGATGTCCTTATCCATCATGCCGTGCGCCTTGCACGAGTTGAAGTCTTCGACGCCATAGGCCGGTGCCGAGTGGACGATGCCGGTGCCGGTATCGAGCGTGACGTAATCGCCCAGATAAATCGGCGAGAGGCGGTCATAGCCGGCGTCGGTGGCGGCGAGCGGATGCTTGAAGGCAATCCCGGCGAGCGCTGCGCCCTTGCAGGTGGCGAGCACGCTCCCGGAGGTGGCATATCGCTGAAGATTGACTTCCACCAAGGTTTTCGCGAGGATCAGCAAACCCTTGTCGGTGTCCACCAGCGCGTAATCGAACTCGGGGTGCAGATTGAGCGCCTGGTTGGAAGGAATCGTCCATGGCGTGGTGGTCCAGATGACGATGAAGCCTTGTTCCCTCGGCAGCTTGGACAAACCGAATGCCGTAGCAATCTTGTCGTGCTCGGCGAATGGAAACGCCACGTCAACGGCAAAGTCTTTTTTGTCGGCGTACTCCACTTCGGCTTCGGCCAGCGCCGAGCGGCAATCGAAGCACCAGTTCACCGGTTTCAACCCGCGATAGACGTAACCTTTTTCGAGGATGGCGCCGAGCACGCGAATTTCGTCAGCCTCGCTGCGGTAGGCCATCGTCTGGTAGGGATTGCTCCATTCACCGAGCACGCCAAGGCGCTCGAAGTCCTTCTTCTGGCGCTCGATCTGCTCTGCGGCGTAGGCGCGGCACAGGCTCTGGGTTTTTTCGACCGGCAGATTCTTGCCGTGCTTCTTCTCGATCTCGCGCTCGATCGGCATGCCGTGACAATCCCAGCCCGGCACGTAGATCGCATCAAACCCCGCCATGTTGCGGCTTTTGACGATGATGTCCTTCAAGATTTTGTTGACCGCGTGGCCGATGTGGATGTCGCCATTGGCGTAGGGCGGGCCGTCGTGCAGGATGAATTTGGTGCGCCCCCTGGACGCGGCACGAATTTTTTCGTAGACGCGGGCGTCCTGCCATTGCTTGACCCACAGCGGCTCGCGGCGCGCCAGGTCGCCGCGCATCGGAAAGGGCGTGTCGGGCAGGTTGACGGGGTACTTCGAAGGCGTTTTGTCGGGGTTGGCCATGTTGTGCTTAGACGGGTTGCTTCAACGATGTGTTTTGAGGATGCGATTGCCTGGCGTGTTGCGGTGGCAGAAGTCGGCGCAAAGCTTAGTTGAGCTTCGCCAGCGCAGCGCGTGCATCGCGCGCATCCTGCTCAATCTGCCGCTTGAGCGATTCGAGGTCCTTGTACTTTTCTTCGTCGCGAATCTTCTCGATGAAGTGGACGCGTATGTGCCGGCCGTAAATGTCGCGATCAAAGTCGAACAGAAATACTTCGAGCCGCATTTCACCGCTGCTCGTCACGGTAGGGCGCACACCCATTGAGGCGACGCCGTCGATCACTGCGTCACCCAAACCGGCCACGCGCACGGCGTAAATGCCGGTGAGCGGCGGGCGGTTGTGGCGTAACTGCACGTTGGCGGTGGGAAAGCCGAGCGTGCGTCCGAGTTTGTCGCCGTGGATCACACGCCCGCTGATCGAGTAAGGGCGGCCGAGCAGGCCGGCGGCACGTGCGACATCGCCAGCTGACAACACTTCACGCAGCATCGAACTCGAGACGCGCAGCGCCTGGCCGCGCGCAGCGGCAAGCGTGACATCGGGCATGGCCCTGACCTCGAATCCGAGGCGTTGCCCGGCAGCCCGCAGGTAATCAAAATCACCCATGCGTTTGGCGCCGAAGCGGAAGTCCTCGCCGATCATCACCCAGCGCGCGCTGAGGCCCTGCACCAGCACCCGCTCGATAAACGCATCGGCCGAGAGGGAGGCAAAGGGGCGGTTGAAGCGGCACACCTGCACGCGGTCGATTTGATGCTGCGCAAGCAACTCGAGCTTTTCGCGCAGGGAGCTCAAGCGCGTCGGCGCCGCGTGTGGGGCGAAAAACTCACGCGGATGCGGCTCGAAGGTCACGACTGCCGACTGCATGCTGCCGGCTTGCGCCTGCGCGCGCACTTGCGCCAGGATGGCCTGATGGCCGAGGTGCACACCGTCGAAATTGCCGATGGTGAGTGCGTGTGCCACCGCGCCAACACCGGGCGAACCCTCAGACGAAACCGGGGTGGATGTGGAAGGAATGC
>JANLTL010000262.1:0-1710 GCA_031362905.1 Burkholderiales bacterium
CACGCATGCCGCGATGCGCTCGATGCATCCGCTTGAAACCGTGGGTACAAGCAGTCCTTCAGCGCATCACGAAGGGAGTGGTAAATGATTCTGCGCCGCGCACTCATGCTTGCCTGCACTGCCGTCACGTTCGCGGCGCCGTTGGCTGCGCTCGCGCAAGCACCGGGCGCAGCGCCCGGCACCACGTCGGCCACACCGGCAGGCGCCGGCTCCGCAAAAGTCTGGCGCGTCGGTTTTCTCGCCGCCAGCAAACGCCCGGCATCGATCGACGCGCGCTTTCACGGCGCCTTCGCGCGCGGCATGAGCGAACTCGGCTATGTCGAAGGCAAGAACCTCACAATCGAATACCGCTATGCCGAGAACCGGCCCGAGCTGCTCGATGTGCTCGCGGCTGAATTGGTGAAGATGAAGGTCGACGTGATGGTGATTCTGGGCTCGCCGCCGACGCAGGCTGCGCAAAGGGCCACGTCAACCATACCGCTGGTGTTCGTCGGCCCCGGCGACCCGGTGCGCATCGGCCTGGTCAAAAGCCTGGCGCAGCCCGGCGGTAACATCACCGGAGTGTCAAGCAACACCAACGAGATCAGCGGCAAGCGCCTGCAACTTCTGCTTGAGATGACGGCCGGGGTGGCGCCGAAAGTGTCGCGCGTGGCGGTGCTGACCAACCCGCATACGCCGGCCAACAGCCTCGGCTTCGAGCAGGTACGCGTGGCGGCGGAAAAACTCGGCGTCGCGCTGGTGCGCATGGAAGTGAGCACGCAGCAGGAAATTGACAACGCGTTCGCAGCGATGAAGCGCGACAAGGCCGGTGCGGTGTATGTATCGTCTGACGCGCTTTTACAGCAGCAGAAAGACCAGGTCGCGCAATTGGCGCTCAAGCACCGGCTGCCCTTCATGTCGCCTGACCGCATCTATGCCCAAGCCGGTTGTCTGATGAGCTATGGCAGCAGTCTGGAAAATATGTACCGCTACGCCGCCACCTACGTCGATAAAATCTTCAAGGGCCGCAAACCGAGTGAGCTGCCGGTGGAACAGCCGACGAAGATCGAACTGGTGATCAACGGCAAGACCGCGAAGGCATTGGGGTTGAAGATTCCGCAGGCTTTGTTGATCAGTGCGGACCGGGTGATTGAATGAGCCAGCCGCAGACCGGGTGCATGGCTCTGCGCACGACCGGCGTCAGTCCCGGCAGCCGGTTCGGTCTGCGCGGGCCGCGCCCGCGGTGTTGAAGCACGCTTGCTCAACCAAGGCCCGCCGCAGCCGGTTTGGCACGCTGAAGGCAGCGATCCGAAGGCGGAGCGTGCCATAAAATAGGCATATACTTTGATATATGACAGTTCCGGGAGAAACGCCATGAGCCAGTCCGCCAAACTATTTAACAATGGCCGCAGCCAGGCGGTGCGCCTGCCGGCCGCCTACCGCTTTGATGTCGCGGAAGTCTTCATCCGTAAAGACCCGCAAACCGGTGATGTGATCCTGTCACGCAAACCGGCCACATGGGATGCGTTTTTTGCCGCGCTCAAAGGTGTCAAGGCGCCGGCCGGTTTCCTCGGCAAGGGGGAGCGCAAGCAGGCAGCGCACAAGCGGGACCCGTTTGCCGGCTGGCGTGACTGACGCGATACCTGCTCGATACCAACACGGTCAGCCATTTGATCAGGCAGCACGCGGCGGTGGCGCTGCGGGTGGTGGCCGCGCCCATGGCGTCACTGT
>JANLTL010000278.1:0-2217 GCA_031362905.1 Burkholderiales bacterium
CAGCAGCGTGGGGTAGCGCCCCGGCCCTATTGATGGGCTTGTTGGTGACGACCCTGGTGCCGGCAATTGCCACAGCCCAGGTGCGCCCCGACGCCGGCTCCACCCAACGCGATCTCGAGCAGCGCCCGCTCGAAGTGCCGCGCGCACGTGCGCCGCTCTCGACCGAGCCAGCGCGCCCTGCCCTGCGTGTCGATGAGTCCACCCGCTTTACGGTCGGCTCCCTGACCATCAGCGGCACCACGGCGTTTGATGCGGCAACGCTATTGACATTGGTGCGCGATGACCTCGTCGGCAAGACGGTAAGCCTGAAGCAATTGCAGGATGCCGCCGCCAAGATCACCGCGTTCTACCGCTCACGCGGCTATCTGGTGGCGCGCGCCTACATTCCGGCACAGCGGATTGCCGAGACCAATGCCGCCATCGAAATCGCGGTGCTCGAAGGCGTGCTCGGCGGGGTGAAGGTCAACAACCGCTCGCGCCTGTCGGATGCCACCATTGCGCGCTTCACCGCGCCGCTCACCAGCGGTGCGCTGCTCACGCTTGACACCTTTGAGCGGCCGATTCTGCTGCTCGCCGATCAGGCCGGGGTGGGTGGCGTGAATCCGGTGTTGAAAGCCGGCGCCGCTACCGGCTCTTCCGACTTGACGCTGGAGGTCGGTGAATCGCCACTGGTGACCGGCCAGGTGGAGTTTGACAATCACGGCAACCGCTTCACCGGCACCAACCGATTCACCGGGCAGATGAGTCTGCTCTCACCCTTTGGCCTGGGCGAATCGTTCACCGCGCGTCTGACGGATTCATTCTCGGGCTTGACCTCGGCCACATTGCGCGCTGCCGTGCCGCTCCCTGGTGCACTGGGCGGTGACGGCTGGAAGATCGGCGCGTCGTATGGCGACACACGCTACCGCCTCGGCGCCGACTTCGCCCGCCTGCAGGCATCGGGCACCACGCGCTCGACCGGGGTATTCGTGAGCTACCCATGGGTGCCCAGTCAACGCTGGAACCTGAACACCTCGCTAGCCTGGGATGGCAAGCGCTTTGAAGACCGGGTGGACAGCACCAACACCATTACCCCGAAGCAAAGCCGCGCCACCAGCCTCACGGTGAGCGGCGATGTGCGTGACCCGCTGTTTGCCAACAGCATCTTGGTGTGGAGCACAACGCTGCTGTCAGGCCAACTTGATTTGCAGGAGCCGGGCGCGCGCGCGGCCGACGCCACTACCGCGCAGACGCAGGGCAGCTACAGGAAGCTCGGCCTCTCCCTGCTCTATCAACAAGCTCTCACGCGCGAGTGGACGCTGTTTGGCAGCGTGAGTGCGCAAAAGGCCGGCAAGAACCTCGATAGCTCGGAGAAGATGTCCCTCGGCGGTGCCAACGGCGTGCGCGCCTACCCGGTAGGCGAGGCGGCGGGCGACGAAGGCGTGCAGGCCACCGCAGAGATTCGCTATGCCCTGCCCGAGTGGGCCGGGGCCACGCCGTCGATTGTGTTGTTCGCCGATGCCGGGCGCGTGCAGACCAACAAGAATGCGTTTGCCGCTGGCGTCAATGCGCGCACCCTCGCTGCTGCCGGTGTCGGCTTCACCCTGACGCGTCAGAGCGACTTCGCGGTGCGGCTCTACTGGGCCGCCAAGACCACCGGCGAAATCGCCACTGCCGACACCGACCGCTACGGGCGTGCCTGGTTGCAAGCGGTAAAATACTTCTGAAGCACTCCTCGCAAAGCCTTGGTGCAAGCGGCTCTTGAGCCGAACCGGCCAGAATCGTTGGTGGGAGCGCGTCTTGGGCATGCAGCGCGCGTGCGGTTGGTACCAGCCGCACACCCAGGCCAGCAGCCGCAGTTGCCGCCTGCCGTGGCCGCATTCAGAAGGAAACACAGATGGCTGAAATACTCGGCTTGGGTCTCTCGCACTATCCGCCGCTGTCCTCGCCGGACGCATCCATGGCCGGCATTTTGCGCACCACGCTCAAGGACCCCGGCATCCCCGCAGCGCAGAAAGACCCGCGCAACTGGCCCACTGTGATGCAGGCCGAGTGGGGTGACGATCAAGGCACGGCCGCCGCCGCCGCGCACCGCGTCGCGCTGGTCGAGCAGTTTCGCCGCGCACGCGCCGCGCTCGATGCCTTCAACCCGGATGTGGTGCTCATCTGGGGCGATGACCAATACGAAAATTTTCGCGAAGACGTGATTCCGCCGTTCACGGTGTGTGCGTTTGATGA
>JANLTL010000280.1:0-19116 GCA_031362905.1 Burkholderiales bacterium
CTTGCGGTTGTTGCGTCTCGAGATCATCTCCGTGGCGGCTGGCTTTTTTTCACCTGTACCCCGCATTTTCTCGAAACTGCGTATCGCATCCACCAAGCCAGTCAACTCGGCTTCGTCTGCTGACAGCATGTGATCCGGCCCCTCAGCCCGTTTGTCGTAGGTGACGTGCTTCTCGATAATCGATGCGCCCATTGCGACTGCACAGATGCACGCTACCGGACTTAATGTGTGGTCGGAGTACCCAATACGTAACTCGGGAAACCGCTGGCGAAGCGTCCCAATCGCCGCAAGATTGACGCTCTCCTCCCTCGCCGGATAGTTTGTGATCGCGTGCAGGAGCGAGAGCTGGTGATTGCTTTCCCCCAGGATCGCCGACACCGCTTCTTCCACCTCCTCCAAGGTACACATGCCCGTGGAGAGAATAATGGGCTTGCCGATCTGGGCGAGGTATTTCAGGAACGGAATATTGGTTGCATCGTCGGAGCCTACTTTGTAGATCCTGGTATTCAACTTTTCCAGCATCTCAACATCCGTCTGATGCGAAGGCGTCGAAAACCAATCCAACCCTGCTGCTTCGGCATACGCGAAGACTTCGCGGTGAATGAATTCCGACACTTCGTACTTTTCAAACACTTCGAGTTGAGACACCACGCCGGTATTTTCCATCTCGAAAATAGCCGCTCTACTGGCAACTGTCGCTGCTTTGTAGGACTGTAGCTTCACCGCATCGCACCCGCTCCGCTTGGCCACATCCACAAGCCGGATGCCCTCCTCGACAGTCGTGAAATTGCCGCCGATTTCGGCGATCACATAGCAGCGATCCATCTTGAGAAAATTCCCATTCATCCGTGTGTCGTCCGTGGTTGATTGCATCAAATCAATTGATCTCGGGCATTTTCCTCAAATGCCCTATCAGCATGGCAATACCCTCTTCGAAAGAGTGCTGCGGATGCCAGCCGAGCCGCCGGGCTTTCGCAATGTCAGCGACCGTACACAGGATTTCGTTGGGACGAATGTTGCCAGTGACATGAATTTCCGGCTTTTGGCCAGTCACCGCACCGACCGCATCGATGACTTCGGCAACGCTATAGGCCTGCCCGCAGCCCAGATTATAAATTTCCACGGTCGCCGGCACCGACCGCATGCTCATCATGAGAAACTCAATCAGATCTTCAATGAAAAGATAGTCGCGCTTCGGCGCAAGATCCTGCACGACAACCTGCCCGCCGGTGAGTGCCTGTCGTACGATCGATGGCACCAGAAAATTAGCGGTTTGCCCAGGCCCAAATACATTGAACGGACGTACGATCGTACAGCGCAAATTGCGAGTTCTGACAAAGAAATCGCATGCCGCCTCGGCCATCACTTTGCTGAGCGAGTAGGGATTCTGCGGATCCGGTCGAACATTCTCATCGATTGGATGGCTGCCATGATTGCCGTAAACATAGGCGCTCAGATAGGTTACGGGAATGCCCCTCAGTGCGCAAAACTGCAATACCGAATAAGTGCCACCGACATTGACGCGAAAGTACTCTTGTGGATTTGTCCAACTGTCCGGAACGAACGTTTTGGCGGCAAGATGAAACACGTGCTCTACCGCAAGATCCGAGATTTTCGATAGGGTTGGGTGATCGACGATGTCACCGTCCTTGGAGGCGAGCGTCAATACCTGATAACCAGCCCGCTCCAAAGCGCGCTGTAACGCCGTTCCTACAAACCCACTACCGCCGGTGACCAATACAGACTGCATTTCGAATTTGCTCCGCCATTTGGCTAGCCGTAAGGTCGCGCCATGTCCAGAATCGCTCGGGTTCGGACGTTGTAATAGACTCGCTTGCCTTTGAGTGCATCTCTCCCACTCTTTCAACCGAACATTTTATATGCGCCCCCCATCTCTGACGAGCGTCCCCAGGTGGATGATTGCACATAGCGCACTTCTCATGCGCGGACAATCCGGTATCGCTGGGTATTTGGCGGTCCACATTCCAACTGGATGGTGCCATGCTTTTTAACTCTTACGAATTTTTGTTTTTATATCTACCGCTTGTACTAACGTCCTTTTTTTGGCTCGCCAGATTCGGCAATGGCTTGGCGGCTGGATGGCTAACAGTGGCGTCCTTATTTTTTTACGGCTGGTGGAATCCGGCCTATGTATTTCTATTGCTGACATCGATTGCATTGAACTTCGTGATGGGTCAGCGAATTCAGAAAGCCCGCAACCCGCCAAATAAGTACCTGAACGCCAAGGTAGTTTTCGGCATAGCTGTCGCGATAAATTTGATGCTGCTGGCGTACTACAAGTATTGCAACTTCTTCATTTCCACCGTTAACGATGTGTCCGGCGCCAATTGGCGAATGACTGAAGTAGTTCTGCCTCTTGGAATCTCTTTCTTTACCTTTACTCAAATCGCGTTCTTGGCCGATGTATATCGTGGGGCCGCACGCGAATACAGCCTCGTCAACTATTCGCTATTCGTAACATACTTCCCCCATCTGATCGCAGGCCCTCTACTGCATCACAAACAAATGATGCCGCAGTTTGAAAAAGCAGCAACCTATCGCCTGAATCTGGAGAACGTCAATACTGGGGTTTTCATATTCACAATAGGCCTCTTCAAGAAGGTCATGCTGGCCGACCAATTTTCTCTCTACGCCAATCCGGTTTTTGACGTTGTTGCCCAGGGAGGAGAACCCGGCTTGATAGAGTCCTGGACAGGAGCTACGGCGTATGCTCTTCAACTTTATTTTGACTTTTCAGGCTACTCGGACATGGCCATCGGAATCGCGCTTTTGTTCAACGTGCGCCTCCCCGAAAATTTCAATTCCCCTTACAAATCAGCGAACATCATCGAATTTTGGCGGCGCTGGCATATGACACTGTCCGCATTCCTTCGCGACTATCTTTACATCCCCCTTGGCGGAAACCAGAAGGGGCCCTTGCGCAGACACGCCAATCTTTTGGTTACGATGCTGCTTGGCGGTCTCTGGCACGGTGCAAGCTGGACATTTGTAATTTGGGGCGGGTTGCACGGAATATATTTGATACTGAATCACTCTTGGCAATGGATCCGGCAATTCGTTAATATGCCAGTCATGCCGGCTGGACGAATAATTGCCGCCGGCCTGACATTCGGTGCGGTTGTAGTAGCTTGGGTGCCGTTTCGTGCCAGCAGCATCGACGCCGCATGGCGCATGATTTGCGGAATGGCCGGGCTCAACGGAGTGCTGCTGCCTCAGAGCTCCGCAGGATTGCTTGCGCCGCTTGCTGACCTCGGTGCAAAATTTACTGGCGCCTACCCGCTTACCGGACAATCGATTCTTGAGACGGCGTTATGGCTTGCCGGCGGGCTATTCATCGTCTGGTGCATCCCAAATGTATCTCAAATGGTCTCTGACGCAGCCTCAGCTCAAGCCAATGGTATAGGTTCACGACGGCTCTTTTGGCGCCCATCAACCAGTGCCGCGCTTGCCACAGGGACATTGCTTGCGATTTCATGCCTGGGAATCTCACGAGCCAGCCAGTTCTTGTATTTTCAGTTTTAAAGACGTATGCCGCACCATCGCAATTGTTTGCTGACCACGCTGGCTGTCGCAGGGCTAGGTCTGTTGATCGCTGCAGCCCTGAATTACTACATTGACCCTGCGGGCATATATCGCGATCAGACGCGAAGCGCTTCGCACTATGCGTCCTCGGCCGTCTCCTCGGAAAACGGCATCTGGTGGCCGGAGGGGGCTAGCGACAGGCTGTTGAAACTAGAATTGGCCAAATTGCTATCAAGAACCGAGTGCATCGTCATTGGCAGCAGTCATGTTATGACTATCAGCAGCAATGATCCGCAACAGTCGCTCGCGGCACAATGCAAGTCTCTTGTGAATCTCGGAGTCAGTGGCGGAAGCATTGAAGATCACATCACGCTTGCTTACACTGCCGTAAAGCACACCGGCCTTCAGCCACGCAAAATTTTCCTGGGCGTTGACCCTTGGTTGTTTGTCTTTGGCAAGTCGCAGGGTTGGTGGGTATATCGATCCGAATTTCACAATGCGGCCGGTGTCGTGTTGGGCAGATCAAATTCACCTCGCCCGGATACTCGCAACCCACCGGTTAGCAAGTTACTAAATCTAATCAGCCTTGACTATACCCGTCGGTCCATTGAAAAACTTGTCAGCGATATGCGAGGCGGACATGAGGCAATGGTCGTGGGCTCACTCGCACCAATGATCGATGCCGCAATTGGAGGAACTTTCCCGGTAATACGCCCAGATGGAAGCATTCGCTATTCCGCTGCGCTCATCCGAAATTCAGTGTCGCCGTCAATACCAGTTGGAGGAACTGTTTATATGACGGACGGCGAGCTGATTCAGCCATTCGCGGTTGATTCCTACAAATCCTTCGTCAAGTGGCTTCGCGCGCAAGGGCATGAACCCATCCTGCTGATGACCCCCTATCACCATAACGTATGGAAGGCTCCCAATGCGCCGACGACCAAGGCGCTACTCGCAGTTGAGCCAATTGTTCGTGAACTTGGCCGCCAGCTGAACGTCGTAGTCGTAGGTTCCTTTGACCCAAAGGGCATTGGTTGCCGGGAGGAGGAGTTTTGGGACTCTATGCATGCGCGCGCAACTTGCTTGACGCGTATCGGCCAGTAATCCGACGCATCCAAACACGAGTCACTGTACCCTACTGCACGCGCAACACGCGCGCCGGGTTTCCAGCGACAACTGCACGGCTTGGCACGTCTTCAACAACGTTCGCCCCCATCCCGACCAGTGCGCCATCCCCCACCGTGACGCCCTGATGGATGCTGCTCGACGCTCCGATATAGCAATTGCGCCCGATGGTGACGTTGCCCGAAATCGAGACATGCGCGCCGGTCATGCTGTGGTCACCGACCACACTGTCGTGGGATACGACGGTGTGCGGCAACAGCACGCAGTGGTCACCCACGCTCACATCAACACCTACGTAACAAAATGCTTGAATCATGGTATTCAAGCCAACCTGGGCAGAGCGGGCGATGCGTGCCGATGGATCGATGATGGTGGCCCAATCCGCAGCAGTGGCACCAAGCGATGCAATGATGGCGGCGCGCTCAAGGTAGCTGTCGGGACCGCCTGGCGCAGCCAGCAATTTGGCGCGCCCCTGCCATTGGCGCCAGTGCTCGTGCCCGCCCAACATCGGGAAGTGAGATCGGGTGATGGCCGCAAATTCATCGTCCAGAAAGCCGCAGATTTCGATGGATTCGCCATTCGCATTCAGCGCATCAATCGTGGTCACCGCCTCACGCGCGTTCCCGCCAAATGGAAAAAGGACAATTCGCATGGCAGTGCGTTAGCGCGTCACTCTGGGCGGTAGCCAGCGGGACAATTTGAGTGCGGCAAGGTAACGGTCGAGAATCATGATCAAGGCCGCAGCACATGTGCCTCGTTGAAATACGCAACACAATAGTAGCCCCCTCCACCCACCAAGCGCAAAAACCATTTGGCAGGCAACAATACGCGGGCAAGCCGCTTGAACATCATGATCGCTTGCCGGAACATCCGGCCTTTGAACGATGCGCCGGACGGCGGCGGCGGAAACGCGTCCTCCATGTCATAGATATACAGCCGCTCATCAACCGGGGTCAGCCCGAGTTGGCGTACGAAGTAAAAAACCGAATCGGCGTCAAACTCGCGCAGATGTCCATTGCTGTGCCGGCTGCCCGGATACTCCTTGGGCATGCAGTAATTGTCGAACCAAGATGATTCCACCGGCAGCTTGATGAGAAATCGCGGACAAACCACGGCCATCGCGCGCACGAAGGCCAGCGCATCCGGGATGTGTTCCAGCACGTCGATCAAGGCGATGCAATCGACCGTACCGCAGACCTTGTTGCGCACCAGATCCGCAGTTTGCTGCGGATCCAGCGACGTGCAGCGATGAAACGACAGGCCCTCCCGCACGAAACGCTGCTGCGCGTACTCGATGGCCGTTGCCGAAAAATCCACGCCGAGCGCGGCTTCCAGACCCCAGCGTTCGTGCAGGGCAGCGATGAATCCGCCATAGCCGCAACCGACTTCAACGCAGCGCGAGATACCCTCAAGGGATTGTGCCGCCAACCCGGACGCGATGGCGCTCAGCTTGCGCCCGGCAGCGGCAATATCGCCCTCGATGGCTTGTCGATCCTTGTTGGACCAGGCAGCATAGAAGTCTTCGAGACTGGCGGCGACCGTCATCTTGGCAACGCCGGAGGTACGGAAGCATTGCGGCCGGGCGAGGATGTCCACCACATGGTTACAGCCGCCAGTAAACCGAAGCCGCGCCAGTTGCAAGCTCCGCACCGAGTACGCCTTTGACGTCAGCAATCACGCCGGTACCGCGCAGGCGTGCCCGGTAAGCTTCCGGCCCAACCGCCACATACTCCCGATGCGCCACCGCGATCACAATCGCGTCGGCAGGCGGCAAATCGTCCCATGCGCTCAGCGCGATGCCGTATTCGTGCGCCGCTTCTTCCGCGTCCGCCGCCGGATCATGCACCGCCACCTCAATGCCGTAGCTGCGCAATTCGCCGATGATATCGGGGACGCGCGAGTTGCGCAGATCCGGGCAGTTTTCCTTGAAGGTCAGTCCAAGCACCGTCACCCGCGCACCGCGCATGGACGTACCCGCCGCAATCATCAGCTTCACCGTTTTTTCCGCGATGAATTTTCCCATGCCGTCGTTGATGCGCCGGCCGGCAAGGATCACCTGCGGGTGATATCCGACCGTTTCGGCCTTGTAGGTCAGATAGTAGGGATCCACACCGATACAGTGCCCACCCACCAGCCCGGGCCGGAACGGCAAAAAATTCCATTTGGTGCCCGCCGCGCGCAGCACATCAAGCGTGTCAATGCCGAGCCGGTCAAAAATGATCGCCAATTCATTCATCAGCGCGACGTTCAAATCGCGCTGTGTATTTTCGATCACCTTGGCGGCTTCCGCCACCTTGATCGATGCGGCACGGTGCACCCCTGCCTCGATCACTGACTCGTACACGGCGGCGACCCGCTCGAGCGTCGCGGCGTCATCTCCCGCCACCACTTTCACGATCCTTGTCAGCGTGTGCTCACGGTCACCCGGGTTGATGCGCTCCGGGGAATAGCCCACATGAAAGTCCGTCTTCCATTTGCGCCCCGAGTGCTGTTCAAGCACGGGAATGCAGACTTCCTCGGTCGCACCTGGATAAACGGTTGATTCGTAGATCACCACCGCCCCGGGCTTGAGATTGGCCCCCACGACAGTTGACGCACCAATCAATGGCCTGAAGTCGGGCTGGTGCGCGGCGTCGACCGGCGTCGGTACCGCGACGATCACGATATCTGCTTGCTGCAACAGCGCCGGATCAGCCGTTACTTCCAGATGGACTGCCGCCCGCAAATCAGCGGCGGACAGCTCGCCGGTCGGATCCTCGAAGCGCCGGTACGCCGCAATCTTTTGAGCTGACAAATCGTAGCCGATAGTGCGCCGGGTGCGCCCGAACGCGACCGCCAGCGGCAGCCCAACGTAACCCAAACCGACCACCGCAACCGTGTCTGCCATCGCGCGCTCGCCCTTGCTCATACCTGATAATAGTCTCGGTACCACGCGACAAAACGCGCGATGCCAGCCGCCACCGGCGTGGTCGGCGCAAACCCGGTCCAGTCTTGCAGCATTTGCGTGTCTGCGTTGGTTGCAGGCACATCACCGTCCTGCAGTGGCAAAAAGTTTTTTTGTGCGTTGCGCCCGAGTGCCAGCTCCAGGGTCTCGATATAGGTCATTAACTCCACTGGCTGCTGATTACCAATGTTAAACACGCGGTACGGCGCGTTGCTGGTCGCCGGATCAGGCCGCGTGGCATCAAATGCCGGATCTGGCGTGGCGGGCTTGTCGAGCACGCGCACGATGCCTTCGGCGATGTCGTCAATGTAGGTGAAGTCACGCTGCATGCGCCCATGATTGAACACGTCAATGGGACGGTCTTCGAGTATGGCCTTGGCAAACAAAAACAGCGCCATGTCGGGCCGGCCCCACGGCCCGTACACCGTAAAAAAGCGCAAGCCCGTGACCGGCAGGCGAAACAGGTGGCTGTACGCATGCGCCATCAATTCATTGGATTTTTTGGTGGCTGCATAAAGGCTCACCGGATGGTCTATGTTGTCGTGCTCGGAGAACGGCAGCCGGGTATTGCCTCCATAAACACTCGAACTGGAGGCATAGACGAGATGCTGCACGCCGCCATGGCGGCACCCTTCGAGGATATTCACGAACCCCGCCAGATTGGCCTGCACGTAGGCCTGCGGGTGTTGCAGCGAATAGCGCACGCCGGCCTGCGCCGCCAGATGCACCACGCGGTCAAAGCGCTCGCGCGCGAAGAGCGCTGCCATGCCGGCCTGGTCGGCCACATCGAGGCGCTCAAAGCGGAAGGCCGGCTGCGCGGCGAGACGGTCCAAACGCGCCTGCTTGAGCGCCACATCGTAATAATCGTTGAGATTGTCCAGGCCATGCACCGTATCGCCGCGCGCGAGCAGGCGTTGTGCCACATGCATGCCGATAAAACCGGCTGCGCCGGTCACCAAAATTTTCATGTGGATGGAAACTGCTGGGGAGTGGTCGCAGCAGGGGGGGCCGCAGGTGAATCACTGCCTATAATTATACGGTTGCTGCATCTGATCTTGCCATCAAGACCGCTTTGCGGCCCGATCAGCAGCAGTCGTATCGGATACGCCGCTCCGCATCAATACGCCCCCGGCGAATAGCGGTGCGGCGCGCCCGATTGAGTACCATCACCAATCCGCCCTGAGTCCCTGCATCAGCCCTTGCTGACGACTCAGCTCCTCGCAGCTGCCTCTTCCCTCTCATGACGCTCAAGGTCTGCCAATTGTGTGCGGTTGATTTCACGCTCAAGCATTTCCTGATCGCGTTGATCGACGGCATGCGCAGCCAGGGTTGGCAAGTCACGGCGGTATGTTCTGACGGTCCGTTCGTTCCGGTGCTGCGCGCGGCGGGTTATGCGATCCAGACTTTGCCGATTGCGCGAAGCCTCAACCCATTCAAGAGCGCAGCCGCGCTGTACCGGCTGTGGCGGCTGTTCCGGCGTGAACGCTTCGACGTGCTGCACGTACACACTCCAGTGGCAGCCTTGCTCGGACGCATCGCAGCCCGACTGGCGGGTATTCCGATGATCGTCTACACCGCGCACGGATTCTATTTTCACGAAGGTATGCCGCCGCTGCGCCGTGCTGCCTTTACCTGGCTCGAATGGTGCGGCGCCAAACTGACCCACCTGTTGTTCACCCAGAGCGAAGAAGACGCGCGGACTGCAATTGAAAAGCGGTTTTTGCCGGTGGGGCGCGTACTCGCAATCGGCAACGGGGTGGACATCGCCCACTTCGACCCGGCGCGCATAGCCCGTGCGACTGCTGGTTGCGAAAGTGGCAACTGGGCGGGAGCAAAAGGAACCAGCACGCTCGGCCCAAGCACTCTGCCCGCAAGTTCCAGTACTGCGCTCACCAACGATGCGGGCACTGCCGCCGGTACCCACCCGCGTGCCCGCTTGCGTACCCAATGGGGGGTGCCAACCGATGTGGTGTTGATCGGAATTATTGGCCGTATGGTCGCGGAAAAAGGCTATCCGGAGTTCTTTGAAGCCGCCAAGAGTGTTGCGGCACAACGATCTTCAACGTATTTTGTGGCTGTTGGGGAGCGCTTGACAAGCGATCACGCTGGCAGCATTGACGCCTCTTTGGCCGACGCCAGAGCCGCGCTGGGAGCACGCCTGATTCTGACTGGTTTGCGCACCGACATCGCCGAGGTTCTTGACGCCATTGACATTTTCACCCTGCCCTCGCATCGCGAGGGCATGCCACGTACCATCATTGAGGCCATGCTGATGGCGAAGCCGGTGGTTGCAACCAACATTCGGGGTTCGCGCGAAGAAGTGGTTGATGGCCAGACCGGACTGCTGACGCCTGTGCGCGACGCCAGCGCACTGGCCCGCGCGCTGGTGCAGTTGAGCGGCGACGCCGGGTTACGGCACAAGATGGGCGCAGCGGGACGCGTGCGCGCCCTCCAGCTCTACGACGAGTCCGTCGTGGTGGCACGGCAAATTGACGCATTGCGTGCGCACCTTCCCGCCGCCTTGCGCGCACGCGCGGCAGGTGTCTGATGCACGGCGCTCGCAGCGGCACATCGCCGCGGCCTACGCGACCATAAGGATCGGGCGCCAGTCCCCCCGCCATGCCACCGACGTCATCCGATTTCTTGCCTGTTCTGGCATGGTGTCTCGCGCCTGCACTGGCAGGGGCCCTCTGCGCAGCGCTGACTTGGCTGATGATTCGCAGCAGCTGGAATTGGGCCGTCGATGTGCCTGGAGAGCGTTCCCTGCATACCGCGCCGACGCCACGCAGCGGCGGCCTGGCGATCATGGCTGGCGTACTGGCCGCAGCCTGCCTGGTTCAGTTCCAGACTGGCCACTGGCTCTGGGTCGCCACACTTGGCGCCGCGATACTGTCTGCAGTTTCTCTGGCGGACGACCGCCACGGCCTGCCCATCCCCGTGCGCTTGCTCGCGCATCTTGCGGTGGCAGCGCTCTACTCGGGCTGGCTCTTGAAGCCCGGCGCGGCAACCGTGGCCATTCTTCTGACATTGCTGGCGATCACCATCGGCATCACTGCCATCATCAATTTTTTCAATTTCATGGACGGCGCCAATGGGCTTGCGGGCGGCATGGCGGTCATCGGATTGACCACCTATGCCATCGTTGCGTGGCCTCTCGATACCACCCTGGCTGCCTTGTGCATGGCGGTCGCGGGTGCCGTAGCAGGGTTCCTGCCGTTCAATCTGAGGGGGCGTATTTTCATGGGCGATGGCGGCTCGGTGCCACTGGGTTTTCTGGCTGCTGCGCTTGGTTGTCAGGGCTGGCTGGCTGGCTTCTGGCCGGCGTGGTTTGCGCCTCTCGTGTTCGCCCCCTTCATCGCCGACGCCAGCGTCACCCTGCTGCGGCGCATCGTCCGCGGGGAAAAGTTCTGGCAAGCGCATCGTGAGCACTACTACCAACGGTTGGTGCGCATGGGATGCGCGCATGGGCGCCTGGCCGTGATGGAATACGCACTGATGTTCACCTGTGCCGGCGCAGCCTGCCTTGCGCTGCGCCTCGAAGCTTCCGCGCAGCTCGCCGTATTTGCGACAATCACGTTTTTGCTGATCACGTTGATGCGGGTGATTGACGCCCGTTGGGCGGCGTTTTGTGCAACGCGCCAAGATTCGTGAGTATTGCGTCCCGCACTGGCAAGCAGGCGATGGGCACAATGGTGTCTGTCGCCGGGCGGACAAGGCTCACAAATCCTGACTTGTTTTCCACATCCGCGAGTATCCCGACCAACTCCGGCACATACTGAATCATCTACATGGTTACTGTCCCTTCACTCAACCCGCGCTCGCTTCTCGCATTCGGCCACGATCTGGCAGCCGCATGCGCTGCCTGGGTACTGGCCTACTGGCTGCGGCTCAACCTTGACATCCCCGACGCATTCACCGACAGCCTGCTCACCGCCATGGCGATCTGCATCCCGGTACAGGTGGTCGCCTTCCACCGGTTTGGCCTCTATCGCGGCGTGTGGCGTTTTGCCTCTCTGCCTGACTTGCAGCGCATCATGCTCGCTGTCATTGCCGGTAGTTTGGCCGGGCCTTTCGTTCTGCTCATGAGCGGCAATATCGCGGGCGTGCCGCGTTCGGTATTTTTGCTCGAACCCTTGCTGCTGGTACTCATCATGGGCGGCAGCCGTTTTGCCTATCGCTCATGGAAGGAGTACCGCCTGTTTGGCGCATTGCAGACTCAGGGCGCGCCGGTGCTTGTCATTGGCACCGGTGATGCTGCTGTCAATCTGCTCAAGGAGTTGGCGCGCTCGGCCGATTGGCGCGTGGTGGCCCTGATTGACGATGATCCGCTGATGGCCGGACGCGTGGTGCAAGAGGTGCGCGTAGCTGGCGCGCTGTCTGAGCTCGCGGCAGCGGCGAAACGGTACGCAGCCGGCCACGCCATCATTGCCCGACCGGAAGCGAGTCCGCGTGAACGCCGGCGCATCGTCGATACCTGCCGCCGCGCCGGCCTGCAGACCCTGACAGTGCCCTCTTTTGATGACTTGATGAGTGGCAAGGTGCAGGTATCGGCTATTCGCAAAGTGGAACTCGACGACTTGCTTGGGCGCGACCCGGTAGTACTGGACAACGCCGGTCTGACGGCACTGCTGTCCGGCTGTACTGTGATGATTACCGGCGCCGGCGGCTCAATCGGAGCCGAGCTGGTGCGGCAAATTGCGCGCTTCAAGCCACAAAAGTTGGTTCTGGTCGAGAGCAGTGAACTGGCCCTGTACACCATGAGTGAAGAACTGCAGCGTCTGGTACCCGCTCTGCCGCTGGTGTGCGCTATCGCGGATGTCCGCAACCACTCGCGCATCGCACCACTGATGGCACAACACCGTCCAGTAGCCGTATTTCACGCCGCAGCCTACAAACATGTGCCACTGATGGAAACGGAGAATGCGTGGGAAGCACTGACCAACAATGCCTTGGGCACTTACGTGACGGGGCGCGCCGCGATCGAAGCAGGCGCTGCCAAGTTCGTGCTGATTTCAACCGACAAGGCAGTCAACCCGAGCAATGTGATGGGCGCATCGAAGCGGCTCGCCGAATTGATGTGCCAGGCACTCGATGCGCCGACAAAAACGCGATTCATCATGGTGCGATTCGGCAATGTGCTCGGCTCCAGCGGCAGCGTCATTCCGAAATTCCGTGAACAGATTGCACGTGGCGGACCGGTCACGGTGACCCACCCGGATATCGTGCGCTACTTCATGTCGATCCCGGAGGCGGCGCAGTTGGTACTCCAGGCTGGACTGATGGGCGCGGGGGGCGAGATTTTCGTCCTCGACATGGGCGACCCGGTCAAAATTGTTGACCTCGCGCGCGAAATGATCCGTCTGTCGGGCCTCGTCGAAGAGGAGATTCGCATCGAGTTTAGTGGTCTGCGTCCAGGCGAAAAGCTGTACGAAGAACTTCTCACGGACGGCGAATTGACCCTGCCTACCCCACACAGCAAGTTGCGCATTGCGCGGCCCGGCGATGTACCCGATGCTGCGTGGCTCGCCCCGGTGCTCGCTTGGCTTGAAGGAGCCAGCGGCGGTACTGAAAGCGAGATCAAGCGCGAATTGCGACGCCTGATTCCTGAGTACATGCCGCAACTGGATGGGGCCCTGCCCACCAGCGCGGTGGTCGTGCCGACGAAGCGTTGACACGCGGCCAGTTTGGAGCAGCGTTCGACGCAGACTGCCCGAAAATCGTTGGTACGAGCGCTTCTACGCGCCTATGCGGCCAATACCCTTGGTGCGAGCCGTTCCCAGGCCTGCATTACTTCAAAAACCATCACGTCGGCCACATCACTGGTGGCCGCCTGCACGATTTCATGCTCCACCCGCCAGGGACGCCAGCGCTCCACCGGCGAATCACCGAACAAGGCAATCAGTGGTTTGCCCAAAGCAGCGGCGAGATGCATCGCGCCGCCGTCGGCCAGGATCGCGGCATCACACAGCGACAGACCAGCAATGAGTTGCTCGAGTTGCAGTGTCGGCAGCGGCACCACGGGAAACCGGGCAGGCAGCAAAGACAGTAGCTCGCGCGCGCGCACGTCATCACCGGGATGATGCGGGTCAGTGGCGGCGCCGGGTGACCAAAACAGCAAAAAGCACCCGCCGGTGCGAAGCCGCAATTCTCGCATCAACTCGGCAAATCGCGCCACCGGCCAACGCTGGTTGAGGCGTCGGGCACTCAGGTGCACACCAATCCAGGGCCGCTGCCTGGAGCCTGCGCCAAGCGTCTCGTTCGCAGCGATTCGCATGCTCCCTGCAAGCGCTGCATCCGGGTGCAACACGCAGGCCGGGGCCGGCCCATCGATCCCGAATGGCGCCAGTAAGCGAAACACATCGACGGCTTCGTGAAGGCGGGCACCATCAGCATAATCGACTGGCTGGTTGACACCTCGCGGGGAAAACTGTGCCGAGGTAAATCCGGTAATGCTGCGCGCGCCCAGCCAACGCACCAACTGCCAGGAATGGCGCTGCGCGCCCGGCCCAGCCAAAATGACGTGATCAATGCGTGCAGTGCGCAATCGCCACAACAGGCGCGCCGTATTGGCAAATACCCGCAGGCGTGGCAGATCTGGCCGATGCTTGGCCTTGTCGTAGGCATACACCGTGTCGAGGTCAGGATTGCCATGCAACACGGGCGCGTTGTAACTATTGACCAGCGCGCCAATCCAGGCATCAGGATGCCGTTGGCGCAACCCGCGGATCAGAGGTGTGGTGAGCACCAGATCGCCGATGTTGTCCCGGCGCACCACCAGAAAGCGCGTGCGCCCGCCCACTGTCTAACCCGCGCTTCTTGGGCGTACCGGTCCCGGTGGCAGAACCGACGGTATCTCGGCTCGCGCCAAAGGCAATCGCGGCGACGCGGTCGACCCAATCCACAGCGCCAGCGTCAGCACCGCCAGCATGGCATGCTCGTGGTGCATCGTGGTGTTCACAAATCCGATTGCAACGGTCACGAACCAGCCCGACAGCGCAGCACACCAGCACGCCATCACGAGAGCCGCCGCCGCCGCGTCTGACGGTGTAGCCGCAGCCGTTGCGGCGCGTGGCCGTAGACGCCAAAGCGCGTGCCCCCAGAGCGCGAGTACCGCCAACAGGGCTGCCAATCCGACGGTGCCGCGCTCGGTGAGCGTGTTGATGTAAAGACTGTGCGCGTGCGGCGCACGCGTATAAGCAGCTGCATCGTAAACAGTACCCTCTGCAGCGAGCCATGTCTGCAGACGGGCGTCCGAGATGCGGCTGAAATTATCCATGCCGACGCCAAACAAGGGATTGGCGCGTACTGCAACCAAGGCGCGGTTCCAGATAAGGTCCCGCTCGGTGAGCACATTGCCAGGCGCCATCTCGAAGTGCCGCGTAAAAGCACTGATGCCGCCGAAACCCAGTGCCGCTACCAGCAGTGCGCCGGTCAGAAGCCAGGCACGCCATCCCATCGACAAACGACGCGCCAGTGCCGCGCCGACCAGCAACAGCAGAATCAGCGCCACTCCGGCGGCGGCACGGCTATCGGCAATGAAACTGCCCGTCCCTACCAGTAACAGCGCGAGAGTGAGCGCAGCGGCCACAACACGGCCATAACTGCGCCAGTACGCAGCCAGAGCGCCGAAGCCCGCACCCAGGCAGATCACCAGGTAAATCGCGCTGTGATTGACATGTCCGACCGAGACCAGTTCGAGCTTGCGCCGCAAGCCCAACACCTTCCAGTTCCACCAGGCCTCACAGGTGGCCAGCGCCGCCGAAGCGAGCAACATGGCGAGCACGGTCAGCGCCTGGGCTTGCGTGTAGCGCGCGCGCCGCACGCACCAAGCGAGCAAAACATAGCGCACCATGTCGTTGACCGCGCCCCATTCATTGGCCTCAGGAGTGCGAATGCCGGCAAACAACGCCGCCAAATAGCCGGAACCGAGCCAGGCCAGAAACAGACTGTCCCAGCGGTCCCAGGGGCCGCCGAAGTCTCGCGCCGCGCCGGCCGTCCAGGCTCGGTTGATCACCCAGGTCACCACATAGGCGAGCCACAGCAGGTTTTTCGGCGCTTCGCGCAGCGGTAGAAAGAACGCTAATGCAAGCAATAGCGCGAATTCGACGGGAAAGCGCCATTCGCGCCAGATTTTTGCAGCCATGAGAGAGCCTGTGATACGTGCTCGGGTATTATACGGGCGGCTTTTCACCCCTTTTTTTTCCTCTGGCGCACGCCGCGCGGCAGCCATGCCCTCCCCGCAGTCCCGGCGCATCCTGTTCGCCATCCGCAGCAAACTTGGCGACACGCTAATCGCTTACGCGTGTGTCCGCGCCTATGTGGACGCCCACCCGCATGAAAGTGTGACCTTGCTCACTCGTTCCGCCTATGCCCGGCTGCTGCGCGCAGAATCCGGCCTGCGTGTGATTGGCTTTGACAGTCGCGTGGAAATGTTTTTCAAACTCTTGTGGCTACGCCTGACCGAGCCTGCATTTGATGTGCTGGCGGTGCTGTGGGGTTCTGGCGCACCGGTGCGCCGCATCGGCCAATGGGTGAAAGCAAAGCGCAAGATCGCTTGGAGCAAACGCTTTGCGCCAAGCATTTTTGAAGAACCCCCCTTGACGGCAGACCCATTGTTGGTCGAACCGGCGGCGTTTACCGTGCGGCTACTCGACCCCGCGTTTGTCACGCCGCAGACGCTGCGCATCCCCAGCCTCGCCAAGCGCTACCAGCACAGTCACAAACGGGCCGTCGGCATCGTGCCGATTGCTGATGAACTGCGTCGCAACCTTGATGTCACGGCGCTGACGCAACTGGTCGCCGAAGTACAGCGCCGCCACGCGGACGCAGCCATTCGCATCTTTATCAATCCCGGCAATGACGGGGCGCAGAGCCTTGTCCACCAACGCTTTTCGGGCAATGTCACGGTATGCAGCTTTACGCGGCTCGATGAGTTGCTCGAGCAATACATGAGCCTTGCTGCCTGGTATGGTACCGACACAGGCCTCTACCATCTGGCGGTGTCGATCGGCATTCCGGCCACCGTGTTCTTTGGTCCAACCCAGCCACACAAGATCGTAATGCCCGCACAACCAGGCGTGACGGTACTGCGACTGTCAGTACTCGGTGATACGCATTGTGACGAGAAGGGCTGCAAACGCCCACTGTGTCTGCATCTGAATGTTGCGCAATTTGCTCAGGCCCAAGCTGCGACGCGTCTTGACGAGACCCCGGCTGCATGCCCCTTGCGGCGAGCCACCAGCACGGCGCTCACACAAGTTGACCAACTGCATCGTTCAGTGCCACAGACATGAAAGTAGTCATCCTCAAGCGCGACAAAGTGGGCGACATGCTGCTCGTCACGCCAATGCTTGAGCATTTGCGGCGCACTCTGCCGCAGGCCAAAATCCACATGCTCGCCAACGACTACAACGCCTGGGTGCTGGAGGGCAATCGCAACATCGACCGGCTGTGGGTCTATCCGCGCGTGCGCCACGGTGCCAGCCTGCGGCCCTGGGCAGTGATTGAACAGTTGCGCCAGCTTTGGCAATTGCGCCGCGAGCGGTTTGATTTTGCGATTGCTGCGGGCGGCGTGGTATCGCCACGCGCGGTCGAACGCATTTTGCGGCTCGGCGCTGCACGCACGATCGCTTATGAAGGCAACAACCGGGACAATCGCGCAGCGAACAAAGGGCTGTTCGCCCGGCTCACTGACGCGCTGCCCTACGACGCCGCTCTGCACGAAGTCGAATCCAATCTGCGTTTGCTGACACCGCTTGGTGTCGCAATGCCGGTGGCGCCGTCGTACCCTGGCTACACGTTGCCGGCTCACTGGATCAACGAAGCGCGCACATGGCTCGACAGCCAAGGCATTGCGCCTGGCAAATTCATCGCAATTGGCTTGAATGCGCGCCGCGTCAAGCGTAAACCCTCCACCGATCAGATACTGCGCTGGTCACGCCACTTCAAACAGCGGCTTGGCCTTGACAGCGTACTGATCTGGCAGCCCGGCGCGGTCGATGATCGCGTCTATCCCGGCGATGACGCTATCGTCGCGCCTTTCATCTCCACACTGCCCGCCCATCTCAAGCCGTTTCGCAATCCTGCCGACGTGCGCGCGGCGATGGGCGTGGTGTGGCATGCGGCTACGTCGATATTTCCCGATGGTGGCATCGCCCATCTGGCGTCGGTCTCGCCTGGCGGCGTGCTCGCGTTGTTCGCCGAGACGGACGTGTCGCCGCATCCGGACAACTGGCGTCCCTATGCGCCAAAAGGTACCTACCTTGAAGCGCGCAAGGCGGTAACCGAGTTAAGCGATGAAGCGGTGTTCGCCAAAGTGGACTGGTTACTGGACCAGTCTGCCGTCTCGATACGGACGAGTGGGGCTGACAGCGCATGAGCACTTACGCCATCGGTGACGTGCAAGGCTGCTTTGACGAGTTGCTGCTGCTGCTCGACAAAATCAACTTCGACGCGCGTCGTGATCGATTGTGGTTCACCGGCGATCTGGTCAACCGCGGCCCCAAATCTGTCGAGACTTTGCGTTTGATCCGCTCCTTTGGGGCGGCCGCCGTCAGCGTGCTCGGCAACCATGACCTGTTCATGCTGGGCGTGGCGCGCGGCGCAGGTCGGGCGCACAAGGGCGACACCTTTGATGAGGTGCTCGCCGCGCCAGATGCGGCCAGTTTGCTCGACTGGCTTCAGCATCAACCAATGGCGCATCGTGAATCGATCGATGGAGTCGACTGGCTCATGGTGCACGCGGGGGTGCTGCCCGCATGGGATGTCGCGCAGACCATGGCACTGGCGCATGAACTCGAGCACGCAGTGCGCAATGATCCTGACTACTTCACCCATATGCGCGGAAACGTGCCGACGGCATGGAGCGAGTCCCTCTGCGGATATGAGCGCCTGCGCGTAATCGTCAATGCCCTCGCGCGCCTGCGCTTTTGCACGCCGGATGGCGTGATGGACTTCACCACCAAGACAGAAATCGCGCCCGCCGGCCACCTTGCCTGGTACGAGGTGGCCAAGCGACGTACGCGCAAGACCGACCTTGTGTTCGGCCATTGGGCGGCGCGCGGGCTTACGCTCGATGTGCATCTTGCCGGCATTGACACCGGCTGCGTCTGGGGACGCCAATTGACCGCGCTACGCCTCGAAGATCGTGCGCTGTTTTCTGTCGAGTGCATGGTGGGTACCAGCGGATACGGCGGGGATTGAACAGCTGCTTCGACATCACTCCTGCCGATATGCACGCTCGCCAATTCCGCCTCCCCCCGCCGATATTGCCAACAGGCGTTGCTGGCCGCTTCATCTCAAAAACGATGGCGCGCACCAGGCAGTCCCGCCCGGTAATCTTCTGCTTGCCACCGTCAGGAGAGCCGCACGGGTCAACGATCCTGTCGCGTATGTCCCTGCAGTCGTTGCTGCACAATGGTTTGTGCGGCATGGGCGAGTTGGCGCCGGTCCCGACCGGTGGTGTCGAGTGGTGCAAACAAGGTCAACTCACAATGCAACGAGCG
>JANLTL010000283.1:0-7855 GCA_031362905.1 Burkholderiales bacterium
CTGGTTGTAGTCGGTCATGATCTGCACGCTCGCGGGGATCGCGGCGCGCACGGCGTGAACCGCTGCGATGTCCTCCTCGAGCGTCGCGTAGCCGAGGCGCAGCTTCACTGCGGTGAAGCCACCGTTCAACAACTGAACTGCTTCACGCGCCACTTTCTCTGGCCCCATCAAGCCCAGGCCGCAACTGTTGTAGGCCTTGATGGGTCTGATCGTGCCGCCCAGCAAGCGCGCCAGCGGCTGCTCCGCTTCAATTGCTTGCGCGTCCCACGCAGCCATGTCGATGCCCGAGATCGCCATGCCCACGAGGCCCGTTGCGCCGAGCAGCGTGAAGCGCTTGTTCAGCATTTGCTCGATGTCGATCGGGGCAAGCGGTTGGCCGGTGATCAGCGAAGCCATGTCATCGAGCAAGGCCACTTGCGCTTTGAGGGCAAGTGGCGTGACGCAAAACAAATAGCCGCGCCCCACCGCGCCGCTTGACGTTGTGAGATCAATCAGCACCAGCGGCACCTTGTCGATGGCACCGGTGGAGGTGTGCAGCGGGCGCGTCATCGGCACGAACACGGCGCGCGCAGTGAGGGAACGGATGGTGGACATGCAGGACTCCATTTGCAGAGGGTGGCGCGGCGATTTGTTGAGCAGCTTGCCGGTATGTTTGCCAGAAGGTTTACCCGCAGGCTCACCCGAAGGTGTACGTCAGGCGTTCCGGCGGACTTGCGGGTGGACTTGCCGCTGGGCCTACCCGTTGACCTTGAGATAAACCGAATACAGCGAGGTGGTGCCGCAAATGAACAGTCGGTTGCGCTTTAGGCCACCGATCTCGACATTGCCGCACATCTCGGGAATGCGCACCTTGCCGATCAGCGTGCCATCGGCGCGATAGCAATGCGCGCCCTCGGCGCAACTGGTCCAGATGCGCCCGGCGGCATCGATACGAAAGCCGTCGAACACGCCGGCGGTGCAGGTCGCGAACACGGTCGATGCGCCAAGTGTCTTGCCATCGGTGCTGACGGCGACCCGGCGGATGTGGCGTGGCGCGACTGGGTCCTCGGTGGCGCCGCTGTCGGCGATGAACAGAAACTTTTCGTCGCGCGAAAACGCCAGGCCATTGGGGTGATGAAAATCGCTCGCCACGCGCGTGACTGCGCCGCTGGCCGGGTCGATTCGATAGACGTGGCAGCCATCCTGCTCGCGCGGCGCGATACTGCCTTCGTAGTCGGCGATGATGCCGTAGTCTGGGTCACTAAACCAGATCGAGCCATCGGACTTGACCACCACATCGTTGGGCGAATTGAGGCGCTTGCCCTCGAAACGATCGGCCAGCACGGTGATCGCGCCATCGTGGCCGGTGCGCGTCACGCGCCGGTTGCCGTGTTCGCACGACACCAGCCGCCCCTCACGATCCACCGTATTGCCATTGGTGTAGCCGGAAGGCTCGCGAAACACCGACACCGAACCATCGGTATCGTCGTATCGCATGATGCGGTTGCCGGGCAGGTCGGACCAGAGCAGATAGCGGCCCCCACCAAACCAGGCCGGCCCCTCCGCCCAGCGGCAGCCGGTGAACAGCCGTTCAACCCGGGCGTGCCCGACAAAGCAAAGCGCAAACTCCGGCTCGATGACTTCAAACCCGCTGCCTTCAATTTCACCGCAATACATGCTGCGCTCCCGTTCGCCGTCCCTTATCCGCTTGGCTTGCAATGCCGCATGCATCGGCATCGGCACGCTCGCTTGCCAAAACTCATGCGCTACACTTTCCCCCGGTCTCGCCGCCCCTTGCTGCGAGCCGATTACATCACAGGCGGGACGCGTCATGATTTCGTTGCAAGGTTTGGCCGCGGGCGCGGCGCGATGCTCGACTGAATGAACACTCCCGCATCGGACGCCGTCAAGGCGTTCACTATTCCGGTGGCGCCGGGCACGGTGCCGCCGCTCGACGTCATCTCGCGCTTCGCGCCGCACGGCTACACGCTGATGGCGCTGCTCGAAACGCGCACGCGCGCGCTGCCCGACAAGGAACTCATCGTCTACGCGGGCCGCTCCATCAGCTATGCCGAAGCGCTGCGCGAAACCTTGGCGACTGCACACGCGCTGGCCGCGCGCGGCGTCGGCCGGGGCGACCGGGTGGGCGTGATCTCGGTCAATCATCCGACCACGGTTTACACCTTCATCGCCCTCGCGCGCCTCGGGGCGATCATGGTGCCGGTCAATGCCGACTATGGCGTCGCCGAGGTGCGCTACGTGTTCACGCATGCCGGGGTGTGCGGCGTGATGGCGGCGCCCGAAGCGCTGGCAGTGGCGCAGGAAGCGTGCAAGGACATCGTGCCTGCGCCGTGGTTCGCGCTCAACCAGCCGATACCTGCCGGGATGCCGATTGCGAACGTGCCCTTGTTGCGTGGTGCATCGGCGGGAACATCGACTGATGCAGTGAGCGCCGCCGCCCACGCCCCTGTAAGCGCGCCCGCCGGATTACCCGGCGACACCTGCATCCTGATCTACACCTCGGGCACCACCGGGTTCCCCAAGGGCGTGATGCACGGCCAGCAGAATGTCGTCATGGCCGGCGAAGGCTTCGTCCAACGCATGTTCATCCAGCCCGACGAGCGCATCCTGTGTGTGCTGCCGATGTTCCACATCAACGCAATTTTTTATTCGCTCACCGGTTCGCTCGTCGCCGGCGCCACGCTGATCCTGGAGCCGCGCTTCTCCGCTTCCAAATTCTGGGAAGTCGCGCATGCAACACGTGCGACCGAAGTCAACACCATCGCTGCGGCTGCCGGCATCCTGATGCGCCGGCCGCGCGAAGAGTACCGTCCCGGTCACTGCTTGCGCAAGATGTTCGGCGCCCCGTTTGACGACGAAACCTATCGGGTCTTTCGCGACGAGTTCAACATGCCGCATGTGATCGAAGGCTTCGGCATGTCGGAAATTCCCGGTGCCCTCAACAACCCCTTCGATGGCGAGCGCCGCATCCGCTCGATGGGCAAGCCCAGCCGCCACCCCGATCCAGCGATCAAATTGACCGAAGCGCAGATCACCGATGACGAAGGCAAGCTCGTGCCGGTCGGTGTGACGGGCGAGCTCAATGTCAAGACGCCGATCCTGATGCAGGGCTACTACCAGGACGAAGCGCAGACCCGCGCCGCGTTCCGCGACGGCTGGTTCCTCACCGGCGATCTCGCCTGGGTCGATGCAGACGGCTACTACTGGTTTGTCGCGCGCAAGAAAGACATCATCCGCAAGCGCGGCGAAAACATCTCCGGCGCCGAGCTCGACCGCGTAATCGGCAATCATCCCGCCGTGCTCGAAGCGGCTGCGCTGCCGGTGCCGTCCGATTTGGGCGAAGACGACATCTTGATCGCCGTGCTCTTGCGCGACGGCGGGCAGGCCAGTGCGCAAGACATCGCCGATTGGTGCAGCCAGCATCTCACGCCGATCAAGGTGCCGCGCTACGTGGTGTTTGTAGAGAGTCTGCCGCACACGCCGACGCACCGGGTGGAGAAATTCAAGATGCGCAAGGACGCGAGCCTGCTCGCGCGGGCGGTGGACTTGGGGCGCTAGAGGATAGCCGTAAACAGTTGGGGGACAAGGGTTTCCGAGGGGTACTGAAACTGGCCTCTGTAATGCATTGCCACAGTCTTCGCGCTGACGCGAGCCAGCCGCTTCAATTCAAATTGACTACCTTGCGTGCGTCGTTTAAAATCCTAATACTGAATATCCAGACAGTGAGAACATGATGGCAAAGCGGCCCTTGGTTAAGAACCGGAACATCCGCCTGGTGGCTTCCGAACCAGCGCCCAAGGCCTACCGCATGCCACTGACTTCGATAGACCTGTTTTGCGGCGCAGGCGGCATTACCCAAGGGTTTCTACAGGCGGGCTACCACTGTCTGTATGCCAATGATTTGATGCCCGAGGCGATCGAGACGTTTCGCCACAATCATCCGGGTACGCGCGCCGAATGCACGCCGATTGAGGAAGTCGATGCGGCTGCGCTCAGAAAGTCGTTAGGGCTTGAGAAGGGTGCGCTCGATGTGCTGGTCGGTGGCCCGCCCTGTCAGGGTTTTTCGATCAATGCGCCCGGCCGCTTTTTGCATGATCCGCGTAACAGCCTGTTCCGGCATTACGCCAGATTCGTCGAGGAATTTACGCCCAAGGCCTTTGTGTTTGAGAACGTGCCGGGTTTGCTTTCGATGGCCGACGGCGCGATCTTCAATCAGATCGTGCAGGTGTTCAACGAATTGGGTTACCAGCTCTCAGCCAAGTTTCTTTTTGGACCGCACTATGGTATTCCGCAGGAGCGCTGGCGGCTGATTCTGCTCGGCTCGCGTTATGGCGAGATGGCGCATCCGCAGCCCACACATTTTGCAAAGGGTCGGGCGAATTTTCGCGGCGGTGCGACTCTGACCATCGCGCTCAGCCCGGCGGATGCCACGCAATTGCAGCCCGCCGTGACGGTTGGCGATGCGATTCGCGATTTGCCCAGGCTCAACATCGGCGAGGGTGCAGAAGAAGTGGGTTACACGGGCGAGCCCGCCAGCCCCTATGCACTGCGCTTGCGCAATCCCGAGGGCGTGACCTACAACCATTTCGCCGCACGGCTCTCCAAACAAAACATGGAGCGCATGCGACATGTGCCGCCCGGCGGCTCCTGGCGCGACATTCCCCACGCGCTGCTGCCGCGCGGTATGCAGCAAGCGCGCAAATCGGACCACACCAAGCGTTATGGACGTTTGAGTTTTGATGGTTTTTCCGGCACGGTGCTGACCAAGTGCGATCCCCACTGGGGCACGGTGTTTTTGCCCGATCAGGACCGCACGCTCTCGGTCAGAGAAGCGGCGCGTTTGCAATCGTTCCCCGACCACTACCGGTTTCTCGGTTCACGCGTTGCGCAATTCGTGCAAGTGGGCAATGCCGTGCCGGTGCTGATGGCGCAGGCGATTGCGAATGCTGTACGGACCCATTTGGCGATGCATGCAGCGGAGGCCAGCACTGAGGCGAGTCTGGCAGTGCATGGCTGAAAAAATCCTGGAGTTGTTTGGCTATGCGCGCGATGACGTATCTGCTTTAGCGATAGCCGCACGAAAGGAGCAGCCTTGTCCGTTCGTTGGGGGACCCTGTTCCAAACAAATTGGCAGCGCCGCGAACCGGATCCGCTCGGGTGTATGCAGCATTTCCGACAAGGATGGGTTGCCAGTCATCATTTGTCCCATTCGCCTCTATGCAGATCAATACGCCCTGCTATCGACGGTCGCAAAGGTGGCGTTCAAGGTTGACGCCGTAAAGCTTGTCAGCGGGCGGCAATCGGCGGGTGCAACCTGTCCGAAGTCCACGCAACTGGTTGCCGTGTTCGGCAAGGGTTGGGGCGGTGAACTCAAGGTGCCTGGCCGTCCGGTAAGCGGGCGCAAGAGCAGCGGCTTTTTCGTGGACTGGATTCTGGCGCGTTTGGATGCGAACAAAACGCTGGTCGAGTTTGCGGCTCTTGAAGTACAGACCATGGATACCATCGGCAGTTACCGCGCCGAGCGCGAAGCTATTTTGAGCGGTAGCGTGCACAAGGGAAAGTCTGCCGGGCCCAACTGGGAAAACGTAAACAAGCGGATTCTTCCCCAACTTATCTACAAAGGACATCTGCTGGAACGCGAAGCGCTTTGCCAGAGTGGCCTTTTCTTTGCCTGTCCGGAAGCGGTGTACAACAAGATCATGGATCGGCTGGGCAGCGAGTTGGCCAGCTATCCGATGAAGAACAACTCGCTCACGTTCTTGCCGATTCGGCTGCTCCCGTCGATCAAGTCAGGGCAACCACGCGGGATTCAAATGCTCACCCCCAAAACCACCACGATTCAACAAGTGCAAATTGCGTTTAGCTCGCCCACCAATTTGCCCGAAGCGGGCGCGTACGAAAAAGCGATTCGCGCCGCATTGGGTAAAAAGTAGGGCCATCCAGTCCCCGGTTGGGCCTGATTTTTCCCGTGTCTGATTCTGCCTGGCTTGGGCCCCGAATCACTGACGTATCATCAACCCCTTCGTTCACTCCCGCAACATTCCCGCCATGATCCCGCGCACCCTCTTTACCCCAGACCATGAAACCTTCCGCGACTCCGTGCGCCGCTTCATGGAAACCGAAGTCGTGCCGCACGACGAGCGCTGGATGGACCAGGGCTATGTCGATCGCGACGTGTGGCTCAAGGCCGGCGCCAATGGTTTCCTGTGCGTCAGCATGCCCGAAGCCTACGGTGGCGCCGACGCCGACAAGCTCTACAGCGTGGTGCTGATGGAGGAGCAGGCCTTCGCCAACTCGTCTTCGCTCGGCTTCGGCCTGCATTCCGAAATCGTCGCGCCCTACCTGAACCGCTACGGCAGCGACGCACTGAAGAAGAAATACCTGCCGAAAATGGCCACCGGCGAGATGATCGGCGCCATCGCCATGAGCGAGCCGGGCGCGGGCTCCGACCTGCAGGCGATCAAGACCACCGCCGTCAGGCAGGGCGACAAGTACATCGTCAACGGCTCCAAGACCTTCATCACCAACGGCTGGCATGCCGACCTCGTGATCGTGGTCGCCAAGACCGACCCGGCCAAGGGCGCCAAGGGTACCAGCCTGATCATCGTCGATACCTCGATGCCCGGTTTTACCAAGGGCAAGCGCCTCAAGAAAATGGGTCTCAAGGGCCAGGATACTTCGGAGCTCTTTTTCGACAACGTCGAAGTGCCTGCCGAGAATCTGCTCGGCCAGGAGAACAACGGCTTCATTTACCTGATGCAGGAGTTGCCCTGGGAGCGTATGCAGATCGCCATCGGCGCCATGGCCAAGACCGAAGCGGCGATCCGGTGGACCATCGACTATGTCAACAACCGCAAGGCCTTCGGCACGCCCGTCTCCAGTTTTCAAAACACGCGCTTCAAACTGGCCGAACTGGCAACCCAGTGTTCGGTGGGCCGCGTGTTTGTGGATCGCTGCATGGAATTGCTGCTGCAGGAAAAGCTCGATACCGCGACCGCCAGCATGGCCAAGCTCTACGCGAGCGATATCGAAAACCGCATCATCGATGAATGCCTGCAACTGCACGGTGGCTACGGCTTCATGATGGAATACCCGATCGCGCGCGCCTATGTCGATGCGCGGGTGCAGCGCATTTACGGCGGCACCAACGAGATCATGAAGGAAGTGATCTCGCGCTCGCTCGGCCTGAACAAATAGTCATTGGCGCATCGCGCCACGAGGCGCTTGCACCAAAGGTTTTGGAGCAGTCCGGTGGGACAGTGGCCCACACCAACGGTTTCAGGCCGCTTCCCGCGCACTTTGCCTGTCCTGAATCCCGCGCTTCAATCGCGCCTGGCGCCAGGTTCCGCAATCACGCCCAGCGCGGCCAATTTGGCAATCGCTGCATCATCAAAGCCGGCCTCGCGCAGCAGGTCGGCGGTGTGCTCCCCCATGCGCGGCGCGGCGCGGTGCGGCAGATCGACACCGGGCACGCGCACCGGATTGGCGATCATGCGGGCGCTGCGGCCATCCGGATACGCGAAGTCCACTATGCCATCCCGTTCTGCCACGAAGGCGTTGTCGAGCGCCTGCGCCACATCGAACACCGGCGCCACCGGCACCTTGCCCGCCAGGCGCGTGATCCACGCTGTGGTGGTGTCCTGCATCAACGCGTCGTCGAGGAGCCGCGTCACGCGGTCGCGATTGGCCAGGCGCGCGGGGAAATTTTTGAGCTCCGGATCCTCGGCCCACTCCGGGTGTCCCAGTTCGCGCGCTAGCAGCGGCCAGAATTTTTCCTTGTTGCACATCACAAACAGCCAGCCGTCGCGGGTGCGATACAACTGGCTCGGCACCAGACTCGGATGGCCGCTGCGCA
>JANLTL010000308.1:0-22336 GCA_031362905.1 Burkholderiales bacterium
CGCGCAGCGCCGAGATCGCGATTTCACGGCCGATGATGACCAGCGCTATCAGCGCATCGACGCGTCCGAGTTTCACCAGCACAATCAGTGCAGCAGCCACCATCAGTTTGTCCGCAACCGGATCGAGAAACGCGCCAAACGCAGACTGCTGGTTGAGCTTGCGCGCCAGCCAGCCATCTAGCCAATCGGTGATCGCCGCGAGCACAAACATGAAGGTGGCGACCTGATTTTTCTCATGCGCCGCGAGCCATTCGTCCGGCAGATAAAATACTCCCACCACCAGCGGAATCAGGATGATGCGCAGCCAGGTCAACAAATTGGGGATGTTTAAGGGCATGCGCGTTCGCTTCCTTACTTCGCTTCTTCGACACGCAGGTAGATTCGTTGATCAAGCGAGCCCGCTTCACTGGAGCGTGCGAGGATGCCGCTGCCTTCAGACGAGCGCGTTTGCGAAGTACCGCCGACTTCAATCCATTGCCCCAGCTTGCCACTGACGGTGGTGGACGCGCGGTTCACATTCGCACTGCCGGCACCAAGATTGCCGGGCGTGTCGCGCCGGGTGGAGATGTCGAGAAACACGGTATCACCACTGATGCGCGGCGTCGCGTAAAAGCCCGATGTGATATCCCGTGGCGTCACCGTTTCCTGCACGATGACGCCATTGACAGTGCGCGTGACGGTGCGCGAGGGCACCAGTTGCGAGGTCCCGGACTGGATAAAGGCAGGCGAGCCCTCCTGGGTGCGCACCTGTTGCGCGATATTGTTGCGGCCTTGTGACGCGCTGTCCGTGATGCTGCCGCCGGCGCGGCTGTTGCCCGGTTCGAGGACCACGCCGGCGCGCGCGTCAAATCGGCTGTCGCGGCTGTCGGCGTCCTGCCGTACCTGAATGATCAGTTGGCGCGCGGCACGATCGAGGCTGGCCACCATCTGGCGGATCTGCGCCAGGTTTCCCGGGGAGGTGCGCACAAAGAGCTGAAAGCCGGTGCCGCTCAACACGCCGCCCCTTTCCAGCATCGGCTGTACGATCGGAAGCAACTGCTCCGCCGGCCGGTTGCGCAATTCGATGATTTCGAGCGATTGCGCCAGCGCGGCGGTTGCAGCGTTAGCAGCGGCAAGCGCGATCCAGAGCAGTGCATACGACAACCGGGGAGCCCGCCAGAATTGATTTCGCGTCACGACGTCACCCCGCAAAAAATAGTGTGCAGACCGCGATTCAAGCCGGGATATCCGGGATCAAGCGCATTTCGAGCAGCGTGATGGTATCTTTGAGTTGCAGCTTGCGCTTTTTCAGTCGCCGCATCTGCAACTGGTCGAAATCTGGCGTTGCACTGAGCCGGTCGATCACCTGGTCAAGATCGCGATGTTCAATCTGCAGTTCGACGATGCGCTGTTGAATCGCTTCTATGTCTTCTGCCGTGAGCATAAATTCGTTCCGCCGCGCCTCCAGAGTATGGTTGTGCATGATACACGTCTCGCTTGCGTTGCCTGTCTGGCACGCGAATGAAGCGCGGAGCGAAGGCATCCAGGTGGTGTCGGAACGCACCATGGAATTGCCACCGTCCGCGGCAGAAGAATTGCCGCCGCCTGCGGCGCAAGGCATCGCACCAGCGCAGGCGAGCTTGCATTTCGATTTGACCGCCATTGTCATCGAGGATACTGGCTGGCAAACGACCGATGCGCAACAGGCACTCACCCAGGCACTGCCCATTCTCGCGCAGTGCGGGATTGCGCCGCAGCGCATCAAGCTCATCCGGGTTTCCACACCAGCGGGGTATCGGGACCTCGCGCCGCAGACTGCGCGCCACCTGACCTCCCTACTCGCTCCTGCACGCCCCGCCCTCTTTTTTGTGCGCAACACGCGCATGCGCCCGGCGTTTGAGGCCGAAGCCTTTGGACTCGGCAATACACGCACCCGTCCCGAGCTCGTTCACACAGTCTGGGTGACGCGCGGCGCACCCGATTTACCTGAAACCCTGGCACACGAGTTGTTTCACGTCATCGCCAATAGTGGCGAGCATAGTAGCGATGACACCAATCTGATGTACGACCATACCGCACCGGGCAGGCGGCGGTTAACGCACGCACAGTGCACAACGCTGCGTGAAGCAGGCTTGAAAAGCCGCTTGTTGCGCAATTGACACCGCGCGTCTGACACTGCGGCACCCGCGCTGCTGCCCGCTATAATCAACGCCATGCCCATCCGTATCGAAGCTGGAACCGGTCAGCACATTGGTGACCGCGAAGAACAGCAAGACCGCCTTCTTCTCATCCCGAGCAAAAAAGAGCCGGGCGTGATACTCGCCATCGTCGCCGATGGCATGGGCGGGCACACCGGCGGCGCGATGGCGGCACAGCAGGTGATGGCGACAGCGCAGCAGATTTTCAATAACTTCCATTCTGCGGAAGACTCGCCTAAAAAGCTGCTGACCAGCATCATTCATGAGTCCCATCTGATCATCACGCTGTCGAGCTACACCAGCGAAGCCGAGCCGCACAGCACGGTGGTGGCGATGTTGCTGCAAAAAGAACGCGCCGACTGGGCGTATGTCGGCGACAGCCGCCTCTACCACTTCCGCGGCCAGAAACTGGTGCAGCGCACGCGCGATCACTCCTACGTCGAGCAATTGTTCCGCGAAGGCAAGATCAAGGAAGAGGACATGGAGAAGCACCCGAACAAAAATATTCTGGTGCACTGTTTGGGTGGCGTCAATCCGCCCTTGATTGATTTTGGCGGCACTGACAAGCTTGAGGCCGATGACTGCTTCATCCTCTGCAGCGACGGTTTGTGGGCCTATTTCAATGACTACGAGATGGGCAGCATTCTCGCGGCATGTTCGCCGCGGGTCGCCAATGAACAGTTGATTGCGCAAGCACGCGCGCAGGGCAACGGGCGCGGCGACAATTGCTCACTGGCGATCATCAAGTTGACCTATTTCGAAGAAGAAAAGCCGAAACCGCCGCCCCCGCCGCCGCCACGGCCAAAGCCCGTGGTGCAGCAGCAGGTGGCGAAAGCCCCCGAACCGCCGCCTGAGCCCGAGAAGAAAAAAGGCATGTTCGGCAACCTGTTTGGCAAAAAATAAAACAGGTACAATGGGTTGGCTGGGTTACCTAAAGGGTTCTCTCAAGGTATTCAGCATACTGATGTATTACATGTTGCATGAAAAGCCGTACTCTGCAGCCATGTTTTGAAAGCTGCTCAGGCGGCTCCACTCGGGAGGCGAACATGACACGACTGCATGCATTGGGATTGGGATTGCTGTTGGCAATGACAGCGCCTGCGTATTCGCAAGACAAGCCCGCGACAAAGCCGGTACCAGCCGCAGCCACACCGGCTGCGCCCGCAGCTACCCCCGCTGCAACGGCACCTGCCGCAGCTACGCCCGCCGGCAAGCCCACAGCCGCTCCTACTCCCGCGGCGGCGGCTGCCGCGGGAAAGCCCGCGGCAGCGGCAGCCGCACCCATGGCGGCTGATAAGGCGGATGCGCCGAAGCAAAAGCGCGTGGCGATGAAGCGCAAACCGAAAAACACCTGCACCAAGCTCGATGATCCGTGGGACAACGTCTGCGACATCCAGAAAAAAGCACAAATGGCCTGCAACGATCTGCCGACCGGCAAGAAGGTTGCCAGGAAGCCAAAGAAAGGCGAGCCACCGATCACCACGGATAATCGGCGCCAGCAATGCGTAGACAATTACATGCGCAACGTCTGACGCGCTGCGTGGCAACCGTGCGTCCGCACGCGAGCTAACGACGCGGCACAAAGGCGGCAAAGAAAAAGCCCGCATGGATGCGGGCTTTTTTTTGCGCGGCCATCTGCGCTTCTCGCCAGGGGTCCACGCAGTTGTGTCTCGGTCGACGGAGGACAAATGTCTCGCTGGCCTGCACCAGGCTATGACTTTCCGGCGCCCGCACCACGGGTCGCATTTTCACGCGCACGGGCTTCTGCACGGTCTTCTTTCTCCCGCGCGCGTTTGAGCACTTCCTGCACTTTGGCTTCGTGCGCGCGCGCTACATCGCGGCGTTCTGCCGCACGCGCCAACTCGTCTTTCTCCTTGCGCTGACGTGCGGCGACGCGTTCTTGTTCGCGCCGCTTCTCGCGTGCGGCACGCGCAGCGCGTTCTGGCGCAGCGGCATCGAAATCACTGGCTGCTTTGGCTTGCCGTTCGGCTTGCTGCTTGCGAGCAGCGATCGTATTTGCAGCCTCTGCCTGTTTGCGCGGTGCGTCGATCGCCTCACGCGCACGTTGTGCGTCGCGTGAGGCTCGCGCTTCCCGGTCGGCCTGCTGCCGTTTGAAGCCACGCGCCTCAATTTCCACCGCGCGAATGCGCCCCTCGGCACGCACGTTGTCTTCAATCGCCTCGCGCAGGCACCATTCGGCAACCAGCTTGCCGTAGCACGCCTCGCGGCGCGCGGTAAACGCTTTTTCCTGGACGGTAGTGGCAGCGCGTGCGGCGAGCAATGCCTGATCCGCTTGCAAGACGCTGCGGATCGAGCCGGCTGGATATTGCGGCAACGGCAATGCCGGCCCACTCGACGCAACCGCCGCACTACTTGCCGGCTGCGCGGGCAGGTCTGGCGCAGCCGCCGCCAGCACGGCTCCCGGCAGCGCTAGAACAGAGAGCCAACCCCCGGCCAGCATCCACCGTGGCGTGGCCACCTGTTCCACTCTCCGCTGCGCTGCCTGCGTGCCAGGTCGAACGCTACTTCGCTGCCGCGAGCTTGCGGCAGCCCGTGCTCTTGGCGTTCATGTAGAACTCGGTACCGTCCGCACACTCGAGCATTTTCTCCGGCTTTTTCGCGCCTTTGGTCACGCTGCAGGCATAGGCGCCCGATTTGGTGTTCACCGATTTCTTGTCGAGGTTGTAGCCCTCCGGGCAAGCCGGAGCCGGAGCCGCCTTCGGCGCCCCCGCAACAGCCGGCGCAGGCGCGGGCGCTGCAGCCGCCACCGGCTTCGGCGCTTCAGCAATCGTTATCGTGGTTTTGGTGTCACCCGTGCAGCCAAGCGTGGAGCCATCACGGCCCCCTTTGGCAACGATCGTGAAGGTGCCTGCCTTGTTGTAGGACTTCATGAAACTGCGCGGAAAATTGTCGCGGCCAGCCTGCATTTTGGTGACGTCTACGTCGCCATTGCCGTATTCCACGCGTAGCCCGCAGATGCCTTCGTCCTCACCTGTAACCGTGATCTTGACTTGCGCGCCAACGACAGCGTTTGCCGGCTCGGCTTTGACACCCGATATGTTGCCGGCCAATGCAGGCATGGCAAACAGCGCAGCGGTGGTACTCACTCCCACCCATTTGATGAAATTCATGATTTTTCCTCTCAACAACTTGGTCCCGGTACCCCCGGATGGTCTGCGCTTCCTGATGCCCGCGCATGCTCAGCACCACAGTCAGGCGCCGAAGAACAATTATCGCTTGATTCGGCTTTGCCATATGAGGCCAACATCAGCCCGGCTGGCGGATCAGGCGTCGCCCCATACTGCCGACTTGCGCGCCTCTTTCGCCACGCTTGCGAGCAGCGCACTGTGCGCGGCCAATTCATCTGTGCTCGCCTTGATGACAAAGGTTTCAAGCGGCACTGACAAGTCTTCACCACCGGCTTGCACTCCGCCGCCGCTGTCGTCATCCATCATCAGGCCGTTCTGCCCGCGCGTCATCGCCAGATACACCTCTGCCAACAGCGTGCTGTCAAGCAGGGCGCCGTGCAGGGTACGTTGCGCGTTCGAGACGCCGTAGCGGTCACACAGCGCATCGAGGTTGTTACGCTTGCCGGGATGCGCCTCCTTGGCCATCACCAGCGAGTCGACCACGCTGCCGGCGAGCGAGCGAAAAGCCGGCTGCTTGACGCGCGCCAGTTCGGCATCGAGAAACGCAAGATCAAACGGCGCGTTGTGGATGATGATTTGCGCACCTTTGACGAAGGTGGCGAGTTCCTTGGCGATTTCGGCGAACTTGGGTTTGCCGGTCAGGAATTCGCGCGTCAACCCGTGTACTTCGAGCGCGGCTTCATCACTTTCTCGTTCGGGATCGAGATAGTGATGCAGGTTGTTACCTGTAAAACGGCGGTTGACAAGCTCAACGCAGCCGATCTCGACAACGCGATGGCCGTGCGCCGGGTCAAGCCCCGTGGTTTCGGTATCAAGAATGATTTGTCGCATAGTCATGCCCTTGAGAAGTCCAGTTCATGCGCTTCTTCAGCGCGACCTGCTCGAAACCCTTGGTGCAAGCCACTCTTTGCGAAGATGCCATCGCGAAGTCGCCACCCCGTCGAAGGCGCTGCTTTGGATGCAGTGCGAAAGTGTACCGCTCCCAGACGCCGTTCAGCCACCCCGGCGCCACCCCTACGCCAGCTTCACGCCGCGACAGGTTGCGCCGAAAGCCGCGCCAGCGGTGTCTCGTCGATCGGCAAATGCACCAGCGCCGCGAACACGCCAAAGCCCGCCGCGATCAACCACGCCAGGGTATAGCTGCCGGTGGTGTCGAACAGCACCCCGCCCATCCACGCGCCCAGAAAGCTGCCGAACTGATGGCCGAAGAACACCATGCCGGCCAACATCGACAGATATTTGACGCCAAATATCTGTGCCACCAATCCATTCGTGAGCGGCACGGTGGAGAGCCACAAGGTACCCATGAACAGCGCGAACACATAGACGCTCCAGGGCGAGAGTGGCACCGCGAGGAACACCAGAATCGCGATGGCGCGCAAGGTGTAGATCGCCGACAGCAGATAGCGCTTGGGCCGCTTCGCGCCTTGCATGCCCCACGCATAGGTGCCAAAGATATTGCCGACCGCGATCAAGGCCAATGCAGTCACTCCCACGTTGGCACTCAAGCCCTGGTCACGCAGATAAGCCGGCAGATGCAAGCCAATGAATACCACCTGCAGCCCGCACACGAAATAGCCCAGGCACAGCAGCTTGAAACTGCGCTCTCCCCATGCCTCCCTGATGGCAGCACCGACCGACTGCTGCGGGCCGCTGGTTTGCGTCACCTTTCCCGGTTCGGTCAGGGCCATCGCCACCGGCACCACGATGACCATCAAGATCGCGGCCACCAACAACGAGCTGCGCCAGCCGTACTCGCTGATTACCCACTGCAACAAGGGTGTGAGATAAAACTGCCCGGCCGCCCCGAGTGCACCGGCAATCGCCAGAGCTTGCTGCCGCTGCGACGCGTCGACGGAGCGCCCCACCACACCCGAGATCACTCCCACCGTGCAGCCACCCTGCGCGATGCCAATGATCACGCCGCCGGTCATCGCCAGCATCAGCGGCGTGGTCGAGAGCTCCATGCCCCAGAGCCCCAGGCCGTAGATCACGCAAGTCACAGCGACCACCCGCCCCGCCCCGTATCTATCGGCGAACATGCCTAGGATGGGCGCACTCACCCCCCACATGATGTTCTGCATCGCGATCGCAAATCCGTAGGCCTCGCGCGTGAAGCCGAGGTCGCCGGTCATGGGTTTGAGGAACAGTCCCATGCCGTGCCTGATGCCCATCGAGAAATTGACGATCAATGCACCCGCCAGGAGAACAATGATCGGCGTGCGCCAGTTTTTATCCATGAAAATTCCAGTGAACAGGAGGGGGCAATTCAGCAGCGCAAGACTTTTTGCGCTGCTTCAGGCGGCGGCAGGAACGGGCGCTTTCGGCGCTTCCTTGATCGGCAAGTGAATCAACGCCGCGCCAATCGCCAGCACGATGTCGATGTACCACATCCAGTCATAGCTGCCGGTGGCTTCAAACAGCTTGCCGCCCAGCCATGCGCCGAGAAAGCCGCCGATCTGGTGCGACAACATCACCATGCCAAACAGCGTTGCCATGAAGCGCATGCCATGCAGCTTCGCCACCAGACCAACCGTCGGCGGCACCGTGGCGAGGTAGGTGAAGCCGATCACCACCGCAAAAATCAGAAAGGTCGTACTGGTCTTGGGCGCGGCCAGAAACACGAGCACGGCAACGGCGCGCGCCGCGTAGAGCAGCGACAGCACCGACTTCATGCGCCAGCGACCGATCGCCCAGCCGGCGGTAAAACTCCCGGCGATGTTGAACAAACCGATCAGCGCCAGGGACCACGCGCCGACTTCCGGCGGCAGCATGCACGACGCCACCACGCCCGGCAAATGCGTCGCGATGAAAGCGACGTGAAAGCCACAGACAAAAAATCCTGCGGTCAGATAAAGAAAGCTCGGATCGCGCCACGCATCGCGCACTGCCTGCCGCATGGTCTTGTCCGGCGCGCTGCCGGGCGCACCGACCGCGGGAGCCGCCGCCTTGCCTCTGAGCACCCACGCCAGCGGCACGACCGCCAGCGCCATCACGCCGATGCCTGTCATCGCACCGACCCAACCGATCGCCCCGGTCATCGCTTGCGCCACCGGCACCACGGCAAACTGGCCAAACGAGCCACCGGCGTTCACCAGGCCGCTCGCCATGCCGCGCTTCTCCGGCGGCAGCACTCGACCGACAGCCGACATCAACACACCGAGCCCGGCCATGCCCGCGCCGCCCGCGCCGATGATGCCGATCAACAGAATCAGCATCCAGGTTGTCTGCGCATACGGCGTGAGGACGGTGCCGATCATCACCAGCACCGCGCCACTGGCGATGACGCGGCCAGAACCGTACTTGTCAGCAAGCGCCCCGGCGAAGGGCTGGGTGATGCCCCACATCAATTGCGCACAGGCAAACCCCAGGCTGATCGCAGCAATGCCGAGGCCGGTCGAGGTGTTGAGCGGGCCGATGAACAACGCGCGCGATTGCTGCACGCCAAACAGCAGTGCAAATACCAGCGCGGCCGCGCTGATGATCCACCATTGCTGACGGCTAAATTGCATCAGCCGGCACCGCAAGGAAGGGTGACTTGAGAATACACTTGTATTTCACGTCAGCGATTACAACACCATTTAGAGAAGATTGAATCAAACAAACATGAGCACCGGCAAGCGTACCGGCGGCAGCGGCGCCGTCCCCCACATCATCCGCAGCAACCTCGCTACCGTCACCTACGGCACGGTCGATCCAAAAGATGTCGCCCACCTCTCCGGCCTCGAGTTTTTTGCCGGCATGGCGCGCGGCGAATATCCGGCGCCGCCCATTGGCAAGGCGCTCAACTTCGGTTTTGTCGAAGCCGAGCACGGCCGCGCCGTGTTCGAAGGCGAGCCGCTGCGCGAGTTCTACAACCCGATTGGCTCGATCCACGGCAGCTACGCCGCCGCCCTGCTCGACTCCTGCATGGGCTGCGCGGTACACACCACGATGGCGGTCGGCCAAGCCTACACCACGCTCGAATACAAGATCAGCCTGGTGCGCGGCATGACCGACAAAACCGGCAAGGTGCGCGCCGAAGGCAAGGTGCTGCAAGTGGGTCGGCGCGTGGCCACCGCGGAAGGCTGGCTCAGGGATGCGGCAGGCAAGCTGATCGCGCATGGCACAACCACCTGCCTCGTATTTGAGGTGTAGGCCCGGGGACCGGGCAATTGCGCTGGGCCGGCGCATGCCGACTCGCATCAACATCCGCCGCGCACCGCGCCATTTCGCGCCGCTTCCGAAGCGTACAATTTGCCACTTCTGTGACCCGGAGTACGCAACATGAACGCCCCTGCCGATCAATTCCTCTCGCTACTTGAAGCCCGCGCCGCGGCGCTCGAACAAAAAGTCATCGCCTGGCGGCGCGACTTTCATGCCCATCCTGAATTGGGCAATGAAGAAGTGCGCACGTCCGCCATCGTCGCCGAACATCTGAAAAAGCTTGGTCTCGAAGACATCCGCGTCGGTGTTGCCAAAACCGGCGTGGTCGCCACGCTCAAGGGTGGCAAGCCCGGCCCCTGCGTTGCGCTGCGTGCCGACATGGATGGTCTGCCGGTCACCGAGCAAGCCGATGTGCCGTTCAAATCCAAGCGCCGCACGCAGTGGGATGGCGCCGAAGTCGGCACCATGCACGCCTGCGGCCATGACTGCCACACCGCCATCTTGATGGGCGTCGCCGAACTCTTCGCCGGCATGCGCGACGAAGTCTGCGGCACCGTCAAGTTCATTTTCCAGCCTGCCGAAGAAGGCCTGCCCAACTACGCCAACGGCGGCGCCAAGATGATGATCGAGGAGCACGCGCTGGAGAACCCGCGCCCGGATGCGATCTTCGGCATCCATGTGATCTCGCACCTCAATGTGGGCAAGGTCGGCTACCGCCCCGGCGCAATGATGGCCTCGACCGACAACTTTTTCATCAAGATCAAGGGGCGCCAGACCCACGGCGCCATGCCCTGGCTCGGTGCCGACCCGATCGTCGCCAGTGCGCAAGTCGTGCTCGGCATGCAGACCCTGGTGTCGCGCCAGCTCGACATCATGGAAAACCCCGCCGTGGTCACCTTCGGCGCGATCAATGGCGGCAACCGCGAGAACATCATCCCGGACGAAGTCACCATGCGCGGCACCTTCCGCACCTTTGACGAGACGCAACGCGAGCACATCCGCAAGCGCATCGAAGAGACCGCCGTCAACATCGCCTGTTCTTGCCAGACCACAGCCGAGGTCAAGACCCACAAGGGTTACCCGGTCACCGTCAACGACCCCAAGCTCACGCTATGGAGCCTGCCGACCCTGACCAAAGTGGCCGGCGACAACGGCGTCGTGCACATTCCGCGCACCGGCGGCGGTGAGGATTTTTCCTACTTCCAGAAGGAAATTCCCGGCGTGTTCTACTTCATCGGCATCACGCCCGAAGGTCAAGACCCGTCCAAGGCACCGTCGAATCACTCACCGCATTTTTATGTCGATGAGAAGGGGCTGCTGCTGGGCTTGCGCCTGGTGGCCAATTTGGTGGTGGACTATCAAAAGGCGCATGCCGTATAGGCTGGAGAGCCGCTCCCATCAAGGCTTTCCGGGCAATGCAGCCCGGGATCGGCTCGCACCAGGCGTTTGCAGGCAGACCCACTGCGCGGTGCGCTGACTCCTGCCCCGGCTACCTGAGCGACTCCACCCCAAGGTTGGCCAGCGCGTCGGCCCGCTCATTGCCGGGATCCCCCGCGTGGCCTTTGACCCAGCGCCATTCGATCGCGTGCTCGGTTGACAGGGCATCGAGGCGCCGCCACAGGTCTTCGTTTTTCACCGGCTGTTTGCTCGCAGTCTTCCAGCCCTTGGCCTTCCAGCCGCGCAACCATTCGGTCATGCCGTTCTTGACGTAGGCCGAGTCGGTATAGATCGTCACCCGGCAGCGCCGCGTAAGCGCCGAGAGCGCTTCAATCACCGCGGTCATTTCCATGCGGTTGTTGGTGGTTTCGGCCACGCCACCGAACAATTCCTTTTCGCGCATCTTGCCACCCGTGCCGGTTTGCAAAAAGGCGCCCCAGCCGCCAATGCCGGGATTGCCCTTGCACGCGCCATCGGTGTAAATCACCACTTCGGTGGCGGTGTCGCTCATTGCATTGGCCGGTTCATTGAATGAGCCGGTTCATTGCCCAGGCTCGGAGTCCGGTTTGAAGCCACTCGAGTGCGTAAGCTTCGACGAAGCGGGCGACAACGCCGCTGCCCGCTTCGCTTGCCGCCGCCAAGCCGGCATGATGAGGCGCATGCCGGCTACCCGTTTTTTCGCCTGCATGACATAGACAGCACCAGCTACCGGCCACCAATGCTCACCAAGACGGTCCATGAAGTTATAGCGGGCAAGCCATTTTTCAGACTCGACCGGCGGCTTGTAGCAGCCGAAACGTCCGCCGCGCAAATCAAAGGCCAGGAGTTTTAGCCAGTCCTTGACCCGCAACACACTGACAAACTCGGCGCTCCACGGTGCGACACGATTGCGCGCGAACAACCTGCGCACCCCCCACAGGCTGACCGGGTTGAAACCGGTGACGATCAACTCACCTTCGGGCCGCAACACACGCTCGGCCTCGCGCAAGATCTGGTGCGGCTCTTCGGAAAACTCGAGCAGATGCGGCAGCAGCAGCAGATCGAGAGATTCGGCGGCGAATGGCAATTCATGCGCGTCCCCGATTACCGCGCTGCTGCCGTGAAGCGCCATCGAAAAGCGCGACGTGGCACGATTGGCACGCAAAAAATCAATCCCGGGCAATCCAACCTGCACCGCGTAATAACCAAAGATATCGGTGACGATGCGGTCAATCTGCGCCGCCTCCCACGCCAGCACATACGCACCTTGCGGCGTGCCGAACCAGTGCTCCAACGCACCCGGTGGCGCTAGTGTGATTTCGGTGGCGGCAAGTGAGGCGTGATCAGGCAAGGTTGGCCGACCTAAAAGTATGGGGTATGGGCGACGGGGTATGGGCGAAGGGCGGGGTATTAGCGAAGAATTATCGCACGCCACTTTTTGGGCCCGCACTGCCGCACTGCCGCACTGCATTTGACACCTGACTTGCGAGGCCACATCCAAGCCAGCGCTCTTACACAAAATCGTTTGAAAATCAAGCCTTTGCGAAATTGTTTAGCTTGACGGCGTGAACTGCCCCGGGCTACCATCGCCGCTGTCGTTTTAGAGAAGGAGAAGCCGATGCACCGCTCCCATGGCGCGTACAAGCTTCTTGCAGCAAGCACCTGTTCCATCCTTCTGGCGGCGTGCACCAGCGTGCCGCCCGTCCAATCAGAAACAGCACCGGTACCCGCAGCAGCCAGCCGCGCCGCCGTGGCCTTGCTCGCACCGCTGGCGCGCGCCGAAATCAGTGTTGACGTACAGGGCCGCGATATTGCCAATGTCGATGTCACCCAAAATCGTCCGGAAGACCTGTGGCAGCGCATGCGCGCGGGTTTTGCAATGCCCGATCTCACCACCGCCGCCGCCCAGGAAAAAACGGTCTGGTACGCCGCCCGTGGCGAGTATGTAAAGCGTAGCTTCGAACGTGCCAAACCCTTCCTGTTCCACATCGTCGAAGAACTCGAAAAGCGCGGCATGCCAACCGAGTTGGCACTGCTGCCGCTGGTCGAGTCGGCTTACAACCCAAAGGCAGTCTCGCCGGCACAAGCGGTCGGCATGTGGCAGTTCATCCCGTCCACCGGCAAGCAGTACAAACTCACCCAGGATTGGTGGCGTGACGAGCGGCGCGACATCATTGCCTCGACCACGGCAGCGCTCGATTATCTGCAGATGCTGCATGGCATGTTTGGAGACTGGCATCTCGCGCTGGCATCGTACAACTGGGGCGAAGGCGCAGTGGGCCGCGCCGTCGAGCGCGCGCGCGCCAAAGGCGAGAAAACGGATTACGCCAGCCTGCGCATGCCGGCCGAGACCGCGGGGTATGTACCCAAGCTGCAGGCGATCAAAAACATTGTGATGAACCCTGGGCTGTACAACGTGGCATTGCCCGATGTACCCAACGCACCGTACTTCGCCACCATCACCAAGACGCGCGACATCGACGTCAAGACGGCGGCGAAGTTTGCCGAGATGCCGGTCGAAGAATTCCTCGCCCTCAACCCGGCGCACAACCGCCCGGTGATCCCCGGCGCCAACCGCTCCACCATTGTGTTGCCCACCGAAAAAGTGGACGCCTTCAACAAAAACTTGATCGACAACGAAGGCAAATCGATTTCTTCGTGGCAGGCCTATTTGCTCAAATCGGGTGAAAAACTCGACGCCGTCGCCTCAAAATTCGGCATCGATCTCGGCAGCCTGCGCTCAATCAACGGCATCGGATTGCGCTCGAAACTCAAACCCGGCCATACCTTGATCGTACCCAAAGACAGCAAGGCGCAAGACCTGGCCCTGCCTGTCAACCTGGATCAGCCCGCGATGCTCGCGCAAGAGCGCCTGGTCAAGACCGCGCATGTGGTCAAGAAAGGCGACACGATCGCGTCAATCGCCAAGCGCTACAAGGTCAGCGCCGACGATGTAAAGAAATGGAACAAGCTCGCTGCCGCGTCGGTAACGGTGGGGCAAAAACTCGTGATCGAGCAGATCGTCACCGATCGTCCTGGCAAGCGCCGGGTTGCCGCCAAGACCGGCAAGAAGGGCAAGGCCGCCGGGAAGCCAAAACGCACGCTCAAGGTTGCAGGGCGCTGACCGGCCGTGCACTGTTCGCGCTGACCCGCATCCGCGGCAGCGCCAAAGCCAAAGCCAAGCGATAGCGCGACTCACGCGGCTATCTCGGTTTATTTTTTCCACGCTTGAGAACTTCGCGCACACGCTTGAGGCGCAGCCGCGGCGGCTCGACAATCTTCACGAAACGTGACAGCAAGCGTTCCTGCGCAGTGGCTTCGCCGCGGGTCTGGCGGTGGTAGTTGCCCTCGGCATCAAGCTCCCACGCACCCGCATCGCGCCGCAGATACGGCGCCAGGCCCTCGGCAAAAATACGCTTCTTGAGTTTTGCATCGAGTACCGGAAAGCTGATCTCGACGCGACGAAAGAAGTTGCGGTCCATCCAGTCGGCGCTCGAGAGCCGCACATCCGGGTCGCCACCGTTTTCAAACCAGAAGATGCGGCTGTGTTCGAGAAAACGGCCGATCGCCGACACCACACGGATATTGTCCGACACGCCCGCCTGACCAGGTACCAGGGCGCAGGCGCCACGCACAATCAAATCAACTTTGACGCCAACAGCGCTAGCTGCGTAGAGCGCATTGATCACGCGCGGCTCGTGCAAGGCATTCATCTTGGCGATGATGCGCGCCTTCTTGCCTTCTTTGGCAAACTTGATTTCACGCGCCACCGCATCGAGCACGCTGCCGTGCAGGGTAAACGGCGATTGCCAGATGTGGTTGAGCTTTCGCACCTTCGACAAGCCGGTCAGTTGCCGGAACACTTCGTTGGCGTCGTCGCACAGGTCTTCGTTGGCGGTGATCAAGCCAAAGTCGGTATACATGCGCGCCGTGCGTGGGTGGTAATTGCCGGTACCCAGGTGGACGTAGCGTTTGAGGCGGCCACCCTCGCGGCGCACCACCAGGCACATCTTGGCATGGGTCTTGTGCCCCACCACGCCGTACACCACATGTGCCCCTGCCGTTTCGAGCCGCCCGGCCCAGTTGATATTGGTTTCCTCATCAAAGCGCGCCATCAGCTCGACCACGGTGGTCACTTCCTTGCCGCTCTTGGCCGCAGTGATTAGCAGCTCCATTAATTCGGATTCCGAGCCGGTGCGATAGATCGTCTGCTTGATCGCCACCACGTCGGGGTCGTGTGCCGCGGCACGCAGGTAATCGAGCACCGGCTCGAACGATTCAAACGGGTGGTGCAGCAGAATGTCGCCGGCGCGAATCGTCTCGAACACGTCGCCGGCGTCTGCCAACAAGCCACTACTGCCAGGCACAAACGGGGCGAACTTGAGGTCGGGACGCTCGCAGAGGTCTGCCACCTGCATCAGGCGCGCCAGGTTGACCGGACCGTCCACCCGAAACAGGTCGCCAGCCTCAATCTCGAACTGCTTCAACAGGAACTGCACCACATAGTCAGGGCAATCCTGCCCCACTTCCAGACGCACCGCGTCTCCAAAATGACGCTGGGTCAACTCCCCCTGCAGCGCCTGGCGCAGGTTGGTCATTTCCTCTTCATCGACAAACAAATCACTGTTGCGGGTGGCACGGAAGGCGTGCGAGCCGCGCACCTCGATGCCGGGGAAGAGTTCGCCCACATAACGCATCAACACCGACGACAGCAAAATGAACTTGTCCGGGCCGAACTGCCCGTGCGGCAGCGCAATCACGCGCGGCAGTACCCGCGGCGCCTGCACGATCGCCAACTCGGCTTCGCGGCCGAAGGCATCGGTGCCGGACAATTCGACCACGATGTTGAGGCTCTTGTTGAGCACGCGCGGAAACGGATGCGCCGGATCCAGCCCGATCGGTGTGAGCACCGGCAGTATCTGCTCTTCGAAGTAGCGCTTCGCCCACACGTCGAGTTCGCCGTCCCATTGCGGGCGGAAGTAAATCGACACGCCGGCCTTTTCAAGAGCCGGCAGGATCGTTTGATTGAGTAGGGCATATTGGCGCGCAACCAGGGCGCCGGCTCGTGTCTGTACTTCGGCAATGACCTCGGATGCGGCCAAGCCGTCGACCTCGCGGTGGGACGGATCGCTACGCATCTGTTCACGCAGCCCGGCCACGCGCACTTCAAAAAATTCGTCAAGGTTCGAGCTGACGATGCACAAAAAACGCAAACGCTCCAACAGCGGCACGGTGTTGTCCGAAGCTTGCGCCAGCACCCGCTCGTTGAACGCCAGCACGCCGAGCTCACGGTTGAACAGCGGCAGCCCGACCGCTTCTTTTCGTTTTGATTCCACCCGACGAGTATGTTTTCGGCGCATGACAAGTTGATGACAGAGTGGGTGTTGCGGCAGCGATGACACGCCCTTGTCACATTGTGTGGTCATTATGGCGGCTTGCAACCCCCTTTTTCGTCAACCTTGAACCCCGCTCTCCAACTGGCAGCTGTCGATTTGGGCTCCAACAGCTTTCGCCTTGAAATCGGCAGGGTGGAAGAGGGTCACATCTACATCCTCGATTCGCTGCGCTGCAATACGCGGCTCGGCGCGGGCCTCAACGGCGAGAAGAGGTTGAGCGACGAAGCGCAAGCGGCGGGACTTGATGCGCTTGGCCAGTTCAGCCAGCGCTTGCGCGGCTTTGACCCTGCGCATGTGCGTGTCGTCGCGACCAACACATTGCGCGTGGCCAAGAACGCAGCAGCCTTTATCGACCAGGCCGAGAAACTGTTGGGCCTTCCGGTCGAGGTGATTTCCGGGCGCGAAGAAGCGCGGCTGGTATTTTCGGGCGTGGCGCACAGTGCGCCACCGCCATTGGTCAAACAGCTGGTGGTCGACATCGGTGGCGGTTCGACCGAATTTTCTGTTGGTCTGGGCTTCGAGCCCGAACTGATGGAGAGCCTCTACATGGGCTCGATCAGCTACACTCTGGCGCATTTTCCGGGTAGTTTCGTCGACGAATACACCCTCAAGCAAGCCGAACTGGCGGCGCGGCGCGAAGTGGAAGTTATCGCCAAGGCGATTCGCACCAGCGGCTGGCAGGTGGCGGTCGGGTCCAGTGGCACGGCGCGTTCGATCGAGCGCGTGTTGGCGCAAAACCACATCGGCAATGGCGGCATCACGATCGAAGGACTGCACTGGATTCGCAAGGTGATGCTGGGCGCCGGCAGCATCGCCAACATCCGCATCTCTGGCCTCAAGCCGGATCGCGCTCTCAATCTGCCCGGCGGATTTGCCATTTTGTCTGCCGTATTTGCTGAACTCGGCATCGAGTCGATGCGCGTTTCCGACAATTCGCTGCGCCTCGGCGTGCTCTACGACCTGCTGGGGCGCGTTTCCGAATCGATGAACCCGCACAACAAGCGTGAGCAAACGGTCGCGCAATTTGAGCGCCGCTATCACGTTGACATCGAGCAGGCGCAGCGTGTCGCCGCCCTCGCTGCGCGCTTCATGCAGGATCTGGCGGGAGCGCTCGGTTTGGAAGCAGAGGACACCGGACGCTACGCCAACTGGGCCGCACGCCTGCACGAATGCGGTCTGACCATCGCCCACAACGGTTATCACAAGCACTCCGCCTATATCGCGGCAAACGCCGACATGCCAGGGTTTTCGCGCGACGAGCAAAAGCGCCTTGCCTACCTGATCCTTGGTCACGCCGGCAAACTACCCAAGCTCGCGCGCGGCGAACCCGCCCCACAGCACGACTGGATCGCGGTGCTGTGTCTGCGGCTTGCCGCCCTGTTTCACCGCAGCCGCCAAGTGCAGCCGCCGCCCAACGCCCGCCTGTCAATGAAAGGACAGAAAGTGACCCTGTGCATCGACCCGGCATGGCTGGAAAGCCAGCCGCTGACCGAGTATTCGCTGGCACAGGAGATCGAGCAGTGGCACGCGCTCGGTGACGAAAAGCCGTTCAAGTTCGACCTGGTGCGCAATACGCCCGAGCCGGCCGTCCCCTTGTGATGCGTATGCGCAGCCAGCCAGTTCTGTCGAAGGGTCGTCATTAGAATCGCCGTCGCCCTGCTGCGCGCAGCGCGCGTGGCGCTGCATCTGCTTCAGGGCATTGCGACAGTGACTATCCGTTTCCACTGGCTGAAACCCGCTGCGCGATGCCGTTGCATACAAAGTTGGTCGGCGCGTCTGCTTGACCTTCTCGCGATCCGGCTCGATGTGAGCGGCACATTGGTGCAAGGGTCAGCACCGATCATGATCGTAGCGAACCATGTGTCCTGGCTCGACGTCTATGCGCTCAATGCCATTTGCCCGGCCCACTTTGTCGCCAAATCCGAAGTCGGGCGCTGGCCACTGCTCGGACTGTTCGCCCGCAAATCGGGCACGGTCTTCATCGACCGAGCGCGCAAACGCGACATTCTTCGGGTCAATGCCGAGATCGCATCGCTGCTCCGCGCCGGCGCTCTCCTTGCCGTGTTTCCCGAAGGCACCACGACAGAAGGCAACGCCATGTTGCCGTTCCGACCCCCCCTCCTGCAACCAGCGGTGGAATGCAATGCGCGCCTGCAACCTGCGGCAATCCGCTATGAGCGTGCCGATGGCAGTCTGTGCAGCGCAGCCTGCTTTGTCGGCGACACCACCTTCGCAGCCGCGCTATGGCTGGTCCTCATGCAACCGGGCATCCATGCGCGCTTGCAGTTTCTGCCGGCCATCGAGTGTGGCGGGTTGCACCGCAAGACCCTGGCGCGCGCAACCGAAGCGCGCATCGCTGGCGCGCTCGGCCTCCAGCAGTAGTGGCGCTGTATTGCCCGATGCAACTGACCCCTGCCCTCTCTCTCCCGCGATCCAGTCAGCGTCTGCCCGAGCTCGATTGGCTTGAACGCCTGATCGACAGCGCGCCGCGCGGTGTGGTCACGCGCACCTTGTGCGAAGTGCAGGCGAGCGAAAAGGCCGGCGGTCAAACCCTGCCGGTACATGCCCTCTGTCTGGGCAACCCCGACCGCAGCGTGCCCGCCATCGGTTTTTTTGGTGGGGTCCATGGCCTCGAGCGCATCGGCACCCACGTGCTGCTGCACATCCTCGAGGACCTGTTCGCGCGCCTGGCCACCGACCTTGCGCTCAACCATCGCCTCGAGCATCTGCGCCTGGTATTCATGCCTCTGGTCAACCCCGGCGGCATGCTCGGCACCTCGCGCAGCAACGCGCACGGCGTTGACTTGATGCGCAATGGCCCGGTCGATGCCGCGTCCAAGGTGCCGTTCCTGATTGGCGGGCAACGCCTGTCGCCGCGCCTGCCCTGGTACCGCGGAGGCGACACTGACGCAATGGAAACCGAAAGCCAGGCACTGTGTCGCCTGGTCGAAGACGAATTGCTCGGCCGCCGCTTTGCCGTCGCGCTCGACTGCCACTCCGGCTTCGGCTTTCGCGACCGCATCTGGTTTCCCTATGCGCATACCCGCACGCCGATCCACCACCTGCCGGAAATCAATGCCCTCACCTCGCTGTTCGAGCGCTGGCATCCCGAACACGATTACGTGTTCGAACCGCAAAGCCAGCACTACCTCGCACATGGCGACCTGTGGGACCACCTCTACCGCAACTCGCTCGCGCAGGAGGGCAGCGTCTTCCTGCCCCTGACGCTGGAGATGGGCTCGTGGCGCTGGGTCAGCAAGTATCCGCGCCAGTTGTTGTCCAGGCTCGGCATGTTTAACCCCCTGCCCGCCGACCGGCGCGAACGCGTGCTGCGCCATCACTTGCCGTGGCTGGACTTTCTGATGCGCATGGGCAGTGATTGCGCCCACTGGCTACCCCAGGGCGCGGCGCGGACGGCGCACGCCGACAGCGCCTCCGCTCGCTGGTATCCGAAGATCTGAAGCGCACCAGATGAACTGGGTCCTGCTGCGCGGCCTGATGCGCGAAGCGCGCCACTGGGGCACATTCCCCGCGCAACTCCAGCAAGCCTTCCCCGACGCCACCATCATCACCCCCGACCTGCCCGGCAACGGCCGCCGCTGGCGGGAGCGCAGCCCGACCCGCATCGAAGACATGGTCGAACACTGCCGCGCCACCTTGCGCGGCCTCGGCCACACCCCGCCCTATCACCTGCTCGCCCTCTCGCTCGGCGGCATGGTCGCCAAATGCTGGAGCGAGGTCCACCCCGAAGAAGTACCCGCCATGGTGCTCATCAACACCAGCATGCGGCCCTATAACCCCTTCCACCACCGCCTGCGCCCGGCCAACTACGCCGCACTGATCCGGATGGCGCTAGCGAACGATCCGGCGCGGCGAGAAGAGACGATCCTGAGGCTCACCAGCGTGCACGGCGCGACTCCTGATGTGCTGGCCGCGTGGAGCGACTATGCGCGCGAATGCCCGGTGTCACGGGTCAATGCGTTGCGGCAGTTGCTTGCGGCTGCGCGGTTTCGTGCGAATGAAGCGCCGCGCACGACGCGCGTGTTACTGCTCGCGAGCAGTAACGATCAATTGGTGGACATCGAGTGCTCGCATGCGCTGGCACAAGCCTGGCGCGTCAAGCTGTCTATCCATTCAAGAGCGGGACATGATCTGCCGCTTGATGATCCTGCCTGGGTAATTCAACAAGTTTGAACAAAGCGGGAGGGATCGCGCGAAGTACGGTGCGCGTCTGCTGGAGACGCTGGCTGCAGATTTGGCGCAAAAGGATGTGAAAGGATTGGGCGACCCGCGTGTATTGCGCAATTGCCGTGATCTCTATCAGATATATCCGCAGATTCGCGGGTCAGTGACCCGCGATTTTGAAATCGTCGCCGCTCTGCCACCAATTCGCGGGTCAGTGACCACCGAATTGCCAACGCCGCTGGAACCAGCACAAATTCTTCGGCTTTCGTGGACTCATCTCCAGGAACTGATCCGCATCGACGACCCGTGGAAACGTGCCTTCTTCGAAAACGAATGCCTCCACTCGCGCTGGTCTGTGCGCCAACTGCAACGCCAGATCGGCAGCCTGCTCTACGAGCGTACCGGCTTGTCAGCCAACAAGAAGGCTCTGATCGAACGCGCCCGCAAGCAAGCGCCGCAGGAGACCATCGCCGATCTGCTGCGCGACCCGTACGTGCTCGAGTTTGCGAATCTGGCCGAATTGCCCGCCTACTCGGAAGACCAGCTCGAGTCAGCCCTGCTCGATCATTTGCAGCGCTTCCTGCTGGAACCCGGCCGCGGCTTTTGTTTTGAGGCACGGCAATTCCGCATGACGGAAGGACGCAGGCATCACCGGGTCGATCTCGTGTTCTATCACCGGCTGCTGCGCTGCCATGTCCTGATCGATCTGAAAATTCGCGCGTTCCAGCCCGCAGATGCGGGCCAGATGAATTTCTACGTGAACTGGTTCAAGGCCAACATGATGGCCGGCGGCGATGCCCCGCCCGTCGGCATCCTTCTATGCAGTGACAAAGACGGTGCAGAGGTCGAATTCGCCACGGCGGGCATGGATCAAAAGCTGTTCGTCTCGCGCTATCTCACGGCGCTGCCGTCGGCCAACAAGCTGCGCGCCTTTCTCGAAGCCGGCCGTGAGCGCATCGAGAGCCTCATACCCCGATCACCTATCGCTAAAAAGCTCCCGAACCGGAAGAAGACCACAACGACAACAAGAGGCAATGCGGGGTGAAGCGGCTCAGCCGGCCACCGCCAACACCGTCGAGAGCGCCAACCGTCTACCCAAAATGACGCGCATAGCGCGGATTGAGCTGGCTCATCGACAGCAGCATGAAAAAATCCGCGGTGTTGAAATCCGGGTCCCATGCAGGTTCGCCGCCGACCTTGGCGCCCGCGCGCAGATAGCCCTTGACCAGCGGCGGCATCTCGACTGCATCCTGGTTGCGCAGTTTTTCGACCGGCAGCGGCAGCTTGGGAAAGACGCGGTACTCGGCGCCGGCAAGTTGGGACTCCTTGAGACCGGCGAACAGGTTGGCGGCATTGTGGCCGCCGTCGCGCAGCGAAACGCTGGCGCAGCCGATCAGGTATTCGTAGCCGTAGCGCTTCATGTACTGGGCAATGCCACTCCACAGCAGCATGATCACCGTGCCGTTGCGGTGCTCCCAGTGCACGCAGGAGCGGCCTGCCTCGACCGAGCGTTCGCGCAGGTGGGTCAGGCGCGAGAGGTCGAATTCGCTCTCTGAATAGAAGCGGCCAAGCTTGCGTGCGTTTTCCGGTGGCAGCAGGCGGTAGGCGCCGATCACGCGGCCGGTGTCCGCTTCGCGCACCAGCAGGTGCTCGCAGTGTTCGTCGAATTCGTCGATGTCATGCCCCGACGCGGCGCTGGCCAGGTTGGCGCCCATTTCTTCGGCGAACACTTTGTACCGCAGGCGCTGCGCTTCGACGATGTCGGCCGTGCTGTTGGCGAAGGAGAGTTCATAGCTTTGCGCGGGCTTCTTTTCGAGCACGCGTTCGCGCTGATGCGGCGCGTGCTGCGCAGAGCCAAACGAAGGTG
>JANLTL010000353.1:0-5283 GCA_031362905.1 Burkholderiales bacterium
GTCAGTTTGGTGAATATGCCGACCGCTTCGGCGGTCTTGTTCTGCTCGGTGAGCACCAGGCCTTTGAGAAAACGCCCTTGAGCGTCGCGCGGCTTGCCGGCAAGATAGGCATCGACCTTTTGCAGCGCCTGATCGAGCTGCCCGCCGCGCAGGAGCTTGCCTATATTGGCGATTTCATCGGTCTGTGCCGGCACTGCAAAGGCGGTCAGGCAAAGCAGCGCGGTCGCGGCTGCGCGGCTGCGCCATGTGCATAAGTTCAGTAAATTCATCGTGATAAACTCGTTATTTGCTTTTGCGCAGATGGGGTCTTCACAAAAACGCAATGAAGGAAGAATCAGGGAGCCAGCGGGCGGGACAATCAACGGGCAAATCGCGGGAGCATCAAGCCGCAACGCAGCGCTCGCGATCAAGCACCTAAGCCCATGATTTTACCTATTTTTGCCTAAGTGTTCCCGCAATTACCCATGTTTTTCCAATTTTTGCCACGTGCCGCGAGCCGTACTCATCAGTGGGTCGATTCCGGTGCCGCCCGCCTGCTTCAGGCCCGTTGTCTGCGTGTCCGAGTTCGGCACTGAAGGCGCGGGTTGAGCGGCGCTGCCGTTCCCCGTTTTGGGTGACTTTTGCAGGAATGGTTCCATGAAAATCTACAACACGCTTAAACGCGACAAGGCCGAGTTTGTACCCATTACACCCGGCAAAGTGGGCATGTATGTGTGCGGCATGACGGTCTACGACTACTGCCACATCGGCCACGCGCGGGTGATGGTGGTGTTTGACATGGTTCAGCGCTGGCTGCGCGCATCGGGCCTGGATGTGACTTATGTGCGCAACATCACCGACATCGATGACAAAATTATCAAGCGTGCGGTGGAAAATGGCGAAACGATTTCGCAATTGACCAATCGCTTTATCGGCTTCATGGATGAAGACGCCGCCGCGCTCGGTGTGCAAAAGCCCGATCACGAGCCGCGTGCGACGCAGTACGTGCCGCAGATGCTCTCGATGATCGGCAAGCTGGAAGCCAATGGGCTCGCCTACCAATCCAGCGACGCTGACGTCAACTATGCCGTGCGCAGCTTCGAAGGCTATGGCAAGCTTTCCGGAAAGTCGCTTGACGAGTTGCGCGCCGGTGAACGCGTTGACGTCAATTCGACCAAGCGCGATCCGCTTGACTTTGTGTTGTGGAAAAGCGCGAAAGAAAGCGAGCCGCCGGACAGTCGCTGGGAGTCAAGGTGGGGCATCGGTCGTCCCGGTTGGCATATCGAATGCTCGGCGATGGCGAGCGAGTTGCTGGGTAACACTTTTGATATTCACGGCGGCGGTGCGGACTTGCAGTTTCCGCATCACGAGAACGAAATTGCGCAAAGCGAGGGCGCCAACCAGTGCGCGTTCGTCAACACCTTCATGCACAACGGATTCGTGCGCGTCGATGAAGAGAAGATGTCCAAATCGCTTGGCAATTTTTTCACCATCCGCGAAGTGCTCAAAAAATACGATGCGGAAGTGGTGCGCTTCTTCATCCTGCGCGCCCACTACCGCAGTCCGCTCAACTATTCGGACGCACATCTTGATGATGCCAAGGCATCGCTAACCCGTCTGTATACCTCTCTCAAACCCTTGGTGGATGCGGGTGTTAAGAGCAATGCCGCCAAGACCATTGACTGGAGCGCTTCTGCGCATGCCGTCCGGTTCAAAGAGGCGATGGATGACGACTTCAACACCCCGTTGGCGATTGCGGTGTTGTTTGAGTTGGCGGCTGAGGTCAATCGTGGCGATGCGGGCGCTGCTGCTTTGCTCAAGTCACTCGGCGCCGTTTTGGGTTTGCTGGACCGTGAACCGCAGTTGTTTTTGCAGTCGGCGAGCGGGAATGGCGCGGACGCGTTTTCTCCCGAGCAGATTGGGACGAAGATTGCAGAGCGCGTTGCGGCCAAGCAGGCGAAGGACTTCAAGCAGGCCGACGCGATCCGTGCGGCTTTGCTGGCGCAGGGCATCGTCCTTGAAGACAAGCCTGGCGGCAAAACCGAATGGCGGCGCGCATAGCTTTTCGCGCCGCATTTTGCTATTGTTTGTCCGTGGCGCCAGACCGTATACAGGCTGGAACGGCGTCCGCTGCTCAACCCACCAGAGGAGACGTCCATGAAATCCGGCCTCGATCAGCTTTCCAAGTACGCCGAGTACCACCGCGACCGGCGCAATATCGCTACGCATTTGGTCGGTGTGCCGATGATCGTATTCGCGGTCATCGTGTTGCTATCGCGTCCCGCATTTGAGGTGGGGGGCCTGGCGCTGAACCCGGCCTGGGTCGTACTCGCAGTCGCAGGCCTTTACTACCTGCTGCTTGATGTGGGCCTTGGCTTGACGCTCACCATCATCATGGCCGCATTGACGTGGGCCGCCGGCCAGGTCGCCATGCTGAGCACTGCAGCGTGGCTCGCTACCGGCATCGGCATGTTCGTGGTGGGCTGGATCATCCAGTTCATCGGCCACTATTATGAAGGCCGCAAGCCGGCGTTCGTCGATGACATCATCGGCCTGATGATCGGGCCGCTGTTTGTGTGGGCCGAAATTGTGTTTGCCGCTGGCCGTCGCCAGGAGTTGCTCAAGGCGATCGAGGCGCGCGTCGGGCCCACGCTCATTCGCGACATGACGCACAAGGCGGTGACGTAGGCGCGAGAGCAAGTGCACGCGCTGCATCCGCGCAACAAAAAGGCCGCCCAAGGGCGGTCTTTTTGTTAGGGTTCGGCAGTTGATGTTCCGCACGTTCCTGCATCACGCGCTGAAAAAATCCTTCATCTTGTCCATGAAGGACTTCTCTTTCGGGCTGTGCTTGCCGGCGTCGGTGCGGTTGATTTCGTCAAACTCGCGCAGCAATTCCTTCTGGCGCGATGTCAGGTTGACTGGCGTCTCGATCACCACGTGACAGTAGAGATCACCCGGTGCTGATGACCGTACGCCTTTGATCCCCTTGCCGCGCAAACGAAAGGTCTTGCCTGATTGCGACTCGGAGGGCACCTTGATCTCGGCCTTGCCGTCGAGCGTGGGGATCGATATCTCGCCACCCAGCGCGGCGGTGGCAAAACCAATCGGCATTTCGCAATGCAGGTCATCGCCTTCGCGCTGGAACACAGCGTGCGGTTTTAAGGACATCTGTACATAAAGGTCACCGGCCGGGCCGCCATTCATACCCGGCTCGCCGTTGCCGGAAAGGCGAATGCGGTCGCCTTCGTCGACACCAGGAGGAATCTTGATCGACAGGGTCTTTTGCTTTTTGACGCGCCCGGCGCCACCGCACGGGCTGCATGGGTCGGCGATCACCTTGCCGGTACCGTGGCAGGTGGGGCAGGTCTGCTGAATGGAAAAGAAACCTTGTTGCATGCGCACCTGACCGGCACCGTTGCAGGTATGGCATTGCTTGGGCTTGGTGCCTGCCTTGGCACCGCTGCCGTGGCAGACCTCGCACTGCTCGATGGCCGGAATCCGAATCTGCGTCTCGTGGCCGCGCGCGGCCTGCTCCAGCGTGATCTCCATGTTGTAGCGCAGGTCCGCACCGCGATACACGTTGGAGCCGCCGCGCTGGCGTCCGCCGCCGCCAAAGATGCCTTCGAAAATGTCGCCGAACGCATCCGAGAAGCCGCCCATGCCCGCGCCCGGCCCGGCGCCGACCGACGGGTCCACCCCGGCGTGGCCGAAACGGTCGTAGGCGCCGCGTTTGTTGGCGTCCGACAATATTTCGTAGGCCTCCTTGGCCTCCTTGAATGTCTCTTCAGAGACCTTGGCTGAATCACCCTGATTGCGATCTGGGTGATGCTTCATCGCGAGCTTGCGATAGGCCTTCTTGATGTCGTCGTCGCCCGCATCTTTGCTGACGCCCAGAATTTCGTAAAAGTCGCGCTTGGCCATCCAACGATCCCGGTAAAAAATCAGTTCAAGTTGTGAGCTGCATTCCTGTCGCGCCGACTGGATGTGATCCACCAACGCAACCGGCCTGATTGAGCGACACGCGAAGCGTGTGCGCTCGAATCAGGCCACTTAAAACGCCACACTGCGTAGCGCAACCAACATCTGCTGGTACCCCGCAGGTACCCCACAGATACCCCGCAGGTAACAATTGGCAACGCGCAGCGTGTGCGACTTACGCCTTCTTGTCTTTCACCTCGGTGTATTCGGCGTCGACCACGTTGCTGTCGTCCTTCTTCGACGCGCCGGCAGCGCCTGCAGCACCAGCGGCCGCGCCGGCGGCTCCACCCATGCCACCCATCCCGCCCGCTCCACCATCGGCCGCACCCATGCCCGCACCGGCCTGCGCCGCCTGCGCATCGGCATACATCTTCTCGCCGAGCTTTTGCGACACCTTCATCAGCGCTTCGGTCTTGGCTTCAATCGCGGCCTTGTCCTCGCCTTTTTGCACCTCTTCGAGATCCTTGATCGCGGCTTCAATCGCGGCTTTCTCGTCAGGCACCTTGTCACCATGTTCGGCAAGCGCCTTCTTCATCTGATGCACCAGTGCCTCAGCGGAGTTCTTTGCCTGCACCAGTTCAATTTTCTTCTTGTCGTCAGCCGCGTTGGCTTCTGCGTCCTTGACCATCGCTGCGATTTCGGCTTCCGACAGGCCCGAGTTGGCCTTGATGGTGATCTTGCTCTCCTTGCCGGTGGCCTTGTCCTTGGCGTTGACATGCAGGATGCCGTTGGCATCGATGTCAAACGTCACCTCGATCTGCGGCATGCCGCGCGCCGAGGGCGGAATTCCCTCAAGGTTGAACTGGCCGAGGCTCTTGTTGCCTGCCGAGACTTCGCGTTCGCCCTGCAAGACGTGGATCGTCACCGCACTCTGGTTGTCGTCAGCGGTCGAGAAGACCTGGTTGGCCTTGGTCGGGATCGTGGTGTTTTTCTTGATCAGCTTGGTCATCACACCACCAAGCGTCTCGATGCCGAGCGACAGTGGGGTGACGTCAAGCAGCAGGACGTCCTTGCGATCGCCGGAGAGCACGGCGCCCTGTACGGCAGCGCCGTAGGCTACCGCTTCGTCCGGGTTGACGTCCTTGCGCGGCTCCTTGCCGAAAATCTCTTTGACCTTGTCTTGGACCTTTGGCATGCGCGTCATGCCGCCGACCAGGATCACGTCGGAGATGTCGGAGGCCTTGACGCCCGAATCCTTGATGGCCGTCAGGCAGGGCCCGGCAGTTTTTTCGATCAGGTCATCCACCAGGCTTTCCAGCTTGGCGCGCGTGAGTTTGATCGACAGGTGCTTGGGACCGGAGGCATCGGCCGTGATGTAGGGCAGGC
>JANLTL010000383.1:0-22697 GCA_031362905.1 Burkholderiales bacterium
TTAACAGGCTATAATGATGCTCAAGTTCAATTGGGGGAGACTCAATGCCAGATGAATGGTATTCGTTTGATTGAGGCCGAGCCGCTCGGTGATCGCGTCAAAGCGTTCGCGGCTGACCGTCAGCAATGAATCAGATTTGAATTTCAATACGAAAGCATCGGATTTGGCAGTGGGCATGACGGACTCGCTGGGATCGCGGGGGATATTAAAAATATATCATATTCATATAAAAATCATGGCCACGCCGTTCGTGCGAGGTAGCAACCTGGCTCAACGAATTTGGAGCGAACCTCAAGGTGCAGTGGCGCCGCAATAGAGCTGCACCTCTACAAAGCCCCCTCCTTTTAGTATGCGTTCTCTAGCCCGCCTGCCTACACTGCGTTCATTGTCCGGCGGTATCGAGGCACATCGCTTCAAGGGCGCGTTGCATCAAGCGCCCACCGTACCAGATCAACCACAGCGAAGGAGCATCATCATGGCAAGCAAATTCAAGAATCTCAAAGCGAAGACCGAAGGCAACCTCAAAGACACCGTGCGCGACTCCGCGCAGGAAATCTGGCTGGCTGGCCTGGGCGCATTCTCCAAGGCGCAGGCTGAAGGCAGCAAAGTGTTTGAAGCGCTGGTGAAAGAAGGCGTCGGCCTGCAAAAGAAAACCCGCGCTCTGGCCGAAGACAAACTCGCCGGTATGACCGGCAACGTCGCCAAGGCTGCCAGCCAGTGGAGCAAAGCGGCCAACGACATTTCGGGCAAGGCGCAATCGACCGCTTCTGATACCTGGGACAAGCTCGAGCAAGTGTTTGAAGACCGCGTCGCGCGTGCCCTCACGCGCCTCGGCGTGCCGAGCCAGCGCGAAGTGCAGGCCCTGGCCAAGCGCGTCGAAGAGTTGACCAATGCGATCAACGGTCTGGCACGCAAGCCGGCAGCGGCGGCGGCGAAAAAAGCGCCGGCCAAGAAGGCTTCGCGCAAGTAAGGAGTCAAGGCGGAGCGCGTCTGCAGCGATGGCTGCACCGATGCTCCGGGAGCGGCGTGCTGCGTGCGTTTCACTGATGACGCGGCGCGCCGGTCCACACTCAATCCGCGATCCGTGGGGTGCATCCTTGTATGCTGCTCCCTCCCGCATTGGATGTACTCCACGGAAAGCGGACCCCGTAGCTGATTGTTGAATAGTTGAAACCGGCGCCGCCTGTGCACGCCGGCTTTTTTTTGCCCTGATCACGCATCACTCTCCTGCCTGAGTGCAGCATGTCAAAGAAAAAAACCTCCGCACCCGCAGCAAAGCAAGCGGCAAAGCAAGTGCCAAAGCAATTGGCAAACCGAGCCGGCAAACGCTCCAAGCTTGCGCTGGCGATGGCCGGCGGCGGGCCGCTAGGCGCGATTTACGAAATCGGTGCGCTCACCGCTCTGGCTGAAGCGCTTGACGGCGTCGATCTGAATCAGCTGGACATGTACGTCGGCGTGTCGGCCGGCGGCATCATCGGCGCAGGGCTTGCCAATGGCATCACGCCGCGCGAGATGTGCCGCATGTTCATCGAATCGGACGAGTCGGAGCAGCCGTTTGATCCCTCCATATTGATGCAGCCGGCATTTGCCGAATACTGGGCGCGCCTGCAGCAGGTGCCGCCACTGCTGGCGCGTTCCGCCTGGCACTACGTCACCAACCGGCGCGGGCAGGGCATGTTTGAGTCGTTCCAGCGTCTGACGCGCGTGATCCCCACCGGCGTGTTCTCGAACCAGGGGCTGCTCGACTTTCTCACCCACACCTTCACGCAAGCGGGGCGCAGCAACGACTTTCGCACTCTCAAGGCCAAGCTTTATCTGGTCGCGACCGATCTTGACTCGGGCGCAGCCATCGAGTTCGGTGCGCCCGGCTACGACCATGTGCCGATTGCACATGCAGCAACCGCCAGCTCGGCCCTGCCGGGCCTGTTCCCACCCGTACAGATTGATGGCCGCAGCTATCTCGATGGCGCGCTCAAGCGCACCCTGCATGCCTCGGTGGCCTTGAAAGAAGGCGCGGACCTGGTGCTCTGCCTCAACCCCATCGTGCCTTATGACGACCGCCTGGCCTCGGCCAGCGGCGTGCGTCATCTGGTCGAAGGCGGCTTGCCGGCCGTACTGTCGCAAACGGTACGTGCGGTGGTGCACTCGCGTATGGAGATCGGCATGCGCCAGTATGCAGATGACTACAGTCGCGCCGACGTGCTGCTGTTTCAGCCCCATCGCGCCGATGCAGACCTGTTTTTTACCAACATGTTTTCCTACGCCAGCCGGCGCCGCTTGTGCGAACACGCCTATCAAAAGACCCGTGCTGATCTGTGGGAGCGCCGTCACGAGCTGCAGCCGGTGCTCGCGCGCCATGGCATCTCGCTCAATCTGGAGCCATTGAAGGATCGCAGCTTGACGCTGGTGAAAAATGCCGCCGCGCCAGCTGCCGCCGCAGCCTGGCTGCCGGTCAATGCCATCCTGGCGCGCCTGGCAGACGGGGTCGAAGACATGGAACGCTACGTGCGCAGTGCGGGAGGGCGTGCGCCAGTGCTATCCTGATGCCATGACCGCCAAAAAGCCGAAGCGCCGCACTCGCGAGCGCATTCTCGAGCTCTCGCTCAAGTTGTTCAACGACTTCGGCGAACCCAATGTCACGACCACCGTGATCGCCGACGAGATGAACATTTCGCCAGGCAACCTCTACTACCACTTCGACAACAAGGACGAGATCGTCAATTCGATCTTCGCCGACTTCGAAAAAGAAATGGATGCGCTGCTGGCCGCGCCGGTCAAGCGCCTTTCGGTCGGTGTCGAAGATGCCTGGCTGTATCTGCACCTGGTGTTCGAGCTGATCTGGAAATACCGCTTCATCTACCGCGACCTCACCGATCTGCTGTCGCGCAATCGCATCATCGAGACGCACTTCAAACGCATCCTCGGCGAGAGTGAAAAAGTGGCATTGGCCCTGGTCGGCGGCATGCGCCACGCCGGGCAACTTGAAGCCAGTGACGGCCAGATCAAGGCGCTCGCTACCAACATGGTGCTGATCGCTACCTATTGGCTCAACTTCGAATACGTGCAGGAGCCGCGCAAGCCGATCGACAGCGCGGCAATGGGGCGCGGCGCATATCAGATGATGAGCATGGTCGCACCGTATTTGAAAGGGGATGCGCGGCTGCTATTCGAGAAGCTCGCGGCGCAGTACCAGAGCTAAGGCACGGTGGTAAGGCATAGTGGTAAGACACGATGGCCGCGCACGAATCCCGACTAACGTCGAACGCCGACACAGTCAGTGGGCGCAAGGCGCGCAATGCAAACATTTCAACCTGAAGCACAAGGAGACCAGCATGGCAAAAAAATGGGCAGACTTCCCCTACGCCGACAAGGCTTACGAGTACACCGCGGCAAGCATCAAGAAATCCTGGGATCGCCTGCACAAGGGTGACTGTGAGCCGATGCCCAAAGACGGCAAGGCGCTCGACGCCTGGATCGCCTATCACGCCGGGCGCTTTGAAGAAGCGCTTGAACTCGGCCTGGCTGCCGGTGACGCCGGCATCAATGCCGCCAACAAGGCAGCCTGCATTTATGGCACCTACCTCGAAGAAGACGAAAAGAAGAAATTGAAAATCTTCGAGGACGCCGCCGCACGCGCCGAGAAGCAGCAAAAATCCGACCCCAAGAACGCCAACGCGTTTTACCTGCACGCTTTCGCGCTCGGCCGCTACGCGCAGGGCATCTCGATCATCAAGGCGCTCAAGGATGGCATCGGCACCAAGGTCAAGAATTCGCTCGACACCGCACTCAAGCTCGCGCCCAAGCATGCGGATGCACACATCGCGCTCGGTGCGTATCACGCCGAGATCATCGACTCGGTCGGCGCCATGCTCGGTGGCCTCACCTACGGCGCCAAGAAGGATATCGGCGAAGACATGTTCGCCAAGGCCTTGAAGCTCAATCCCGAGTCGGCGATTGCGCGCATCGAAATGGCCAACGGCCTGATCATGCTGCACGGCAAATCAAAAGTGAAGGACGCCGAAAAACTCTACGCCGAAGCCGCCAAGTTCAAGCCGATGGATGCAATGGAACGGCTCGATGTGGAGCAGGCCAGGGCCGAGCTTGAGTAAGCACTGAGGCGATATAGGACAACGGTGAGAGGAACAAGTTGATGCGACGAAACATGATTCTGGCCATGCTGCTTGCTGTGGGGATGGCCTTGAGCGCCGCTGCCCACGCGCAATACCCCAATCGACCGATCAAGTTCATCATCCCGTTCCCGCCTGGCGGCGGGCTCGATCACACCGCACGCACCATCCAGCTCAAAATGCAGGAGGTGCTCGGCCAGCCGCTGGTGATCGAAAACAAGGCGGGTGCGGGCGGCATCGTTGGTGCGGAGTATGCAAAGAACCAGCCCGCCGACGGCTATACGCTCTTTCTCGGCAACACCGGCACCATGGGCCTGTACCCGGCGCTGTACGACAAGCTGCCGTATGACGCACGCAAGGATTTCGCGCCGGTGGGCCAGCTCATCTCCAATACCCTGGTGGCGGTGATCAACGCCCAGGTACCGGCCGCGACCCTCGGCGAGTTCATCGCCTGGGCCAAACGCAATCCGGGCAAGGTGTCATACGCCTCCGGGGGCAGCGGCGCGATCACGCATCTGGCCGGCGAAATGTTGAAGGCGCAGGCAGGCATCGACATGCTGCACGTGCCCTACAAGGGCAGTGCACCCGCCGTGACCGATTTGATCGGCGGGCAGGTGCATCTCCTGATTGACGTTGCCGCGGTCTCGCAGCAACACGTCAAGTCCGGCAAGCTCAAAGCCCTCGCTGTCACCAGCACGCGCCGCAACGCAGGGTTTCCGGACTTGCCGACTTTCGACGAAGCGGGCCTCAAGGGTTATCAGGCGATTGGCTGGCAAGGCATTCTGCTGCCCGCAGGGGCGCCCAAAGAAGTGATTGCGAAAATCGCCGATGCGATTCAAAAGACCATGTCCGATGCCGGCGTGCGCGAGAAATTTCAGGCGGTGGGCTCGGAGTCGACGCCGACCGGGCCGGAAGCATTCGGCACATTCATCGATGCCGAGATCAGCAAATGGGCGCGCATCGGCAAGGCGGCCAACATCAAGATCGAGTGAGGCGGACGGCTGGCATCGGGCGGTCCGCCGCTCTGGGAGCCATTCTTGGAGGCATGCGCGTCAGGAATGGCTCCCAGAGCGCCTCTCCGGCCGCTTGCTGTGCGATTACATTTTCAGCAGAATCTTCCCAAAACGCGCGTTGACGCGCATGAGCGCGTTGCGCCGCTTCTGCCGCATCGAGCGTGAAGGTGCGGTCAATCGGTAACTGCAGCCTGCCGGCCGCAATCGCATCGCGCACAAAGACGGGCGCGCATCATGGGCGACCTCCCGGCGTGCCGTGGCCGCGCCGACTACTCCTTGATCCCGTTGAGTGTTTTGCAAGCGCGTCCTCGTAGGCGAGCCAATTGCCCGATTCAATCAGACGCGTGAGCCGCGTGGCCGCTGGATTGGCGGTGTAGAGAGTGACTGTCAGGGACGCCATGGCCGCGACTCCGGTGACCTCAGCCTGCGTGCTTACTTTGAAGTACGCGCCAGCGGGGCGCTGCGGCGTGACCGGGTCTTCGAGCGCATCAAGCGCGGGCCACGCGTGCGGCGGTATCGCGTAGATTTCTCCGCTGACCCAGTCCGCGTTCGCGTCGAGAACCAAGGCCGGCCAGCGCCCGTTCACGTCGTAGAGCCGGCCGCGCACGCGTGCGACCGATTCGAAGCGTGCGTCCGGCGCGATGCGCGCGATGTCGTTGCTGCCGCCGCGCCGCAGGGTGCCGTAGACAAACAGGAACGGAGGTTCAAGCCCGGGCACGCGCGAGCAGACCTTTCTTTTTCATGCGCGGTGCGGCGGGCGCAATCTCTTCGCCGGCCTCCTCGGCTGCGGCCGCCAGACTCAATGAAGTGGTGATTGCCGACTCCTGCCGGTCCGCTGCCGCCATCACGCTTGCCGCGGTATGGTCTGGTGCGAGGTCCTTGAGACGCACCGCACGTGGCGCGCCGCCAGCTTTTTGCTTGGCACCTGCCCTGCGTGCCTTGGTGGCAGCGCCTTTCCGGGCGCTATGGCCGGAAACCGTTGATGGGAGCGGTTGGGAAGCGAGTGCATTCTCCGAATCGGACGACGCGGTGGACGCTGCGGAGACTGCCGCTTCGCGAGATGGGGTGCCCGAAGCATTGCTGCTTTCCGCCGCCTCCTTCACCAACACCTCCGCGCCCTCCGGCGGCGCGCCCTCCAGCAGGAGCCAGTACACCAGCTGGTCAAACTCCGCCGAAAAGCGGTCGACGATCGCCTGCGGGTCGTTGACAAACTTGTGGTCGGTGACCAAACCAAACTGCACCTGCCCGTTGTACGACAGGATCGACACGCCAATACCGATGTCGCCCGACTGCGGCACCCAGAACATCTGTTGCTCGAGCCGGGCGCCGGCCATGTGCAGCGCCTGCTGCGGGCCGGGCACATTGGTCATCACGGCCGAGCCCTTGCTCGAAAACATGTCGAGCACCTGTTTCTGGATCGCGCGCGGCAAAAACCCGACGGTCCCCAGAATGCCCATCGACAGCGCCGCCTGGTACGAACTCTTCAGGTCGTCCATGCGGCGTTTCACGTCATACAAACGCACGAAGGGATTTTCGATGCCGACCGGCAACACCAGTGCGACCAGGCCGAAGTGATTGCCGAGCTTGTGCTCGGCGCCGCGGGGTCGCAAATTGACCGGCACAAAGCCGCGCACCTCCAAACCTTCAGTGTCGTCACCTTTCTGCGCGAGATAACTGCGCATCGCGCCGGCGACACTGGCGAGCAGAATGTCGTTGACCGACACACCGAGCACCTTGCACACGGCCTTGATGTCGGCGAGTGGCAGCGGCGCGCTCCAGGCCACCTGCTTGATCGCCGAGGGCGTACCCTTGAAGCGCGTTTGCGAATCATTGGGCATGGTTGCCAATTCGGCGATTTCAGCGGTGACGGCGGCGGCGATCTTGGCGAAGTCGGCGAATTTTTCCGGGTTCGACATCATGTCCATGTAGCGCGAGGCGACGCCACCGGAAACTGCAAGGGCTTTGCCCGCCGCGTCGGAGAGTGGTGCGAAAAACTGCTCCATCGGGTCCATCTCGGCGCGTGCGGCGCGCTTGGCATCACGCTTCTCGCGCGTGCGGCGCAGGCCATCGGGTTCCTGACCTTCCTCAGGCGCATCAGCCACTTCATCGAACAGCGAATACATCACGCCAATCAGTGCAATGCCGTCGGCGATGCAGTGGTGGATGCGGATGATCAGCGCGTGGCCCACGACACCATCGCCCTCGTAACGCTCCACCAGCGTCATGTGCCAGAGCGGCTTGTTGAAATCGAGTGACTGCGTGGTCAATGCCGCAACGTACTGCTCCAGCGCTTCCTTGTTGCTGGTGCCGGCGCGGTTGGCGCCGGCGAGGTTGACCACGTGCACATGGTTGCCGATGTCGAAATGCTCGTCGTGACCCCAGTAGGCGCCGGACGGGTCTTGCATTACACGCTGGCGAAAGCGCGGGTAGCGCGACAGGCGCACTTCGAGCGTGCGCTTGATGCGCGCGAGATCGGCGGGGCCATCAAACATCATCACGCCGACGATCATCATCAGGTTGGTCGGCGTATCCATCCGCAGCCACGCGGTATCGATGCTCGACATGCGCTCGCGGTTTCTCATCTCTTCGATCTTGCCCAGCGCATTGCCGGCCAGCTTGTCGAGTGGTAGCCGGTCCAGCGGCAGATACTGGGCCAGCTTGTCGAGCGGCAAGCTGGCCGCGAACTTCATGATTTGATCGAGCGCAGTCATGGTGTGTCTCCGGATACCTTGTTTTCCCGCGATGGTAGCTGATGTGTCGCGCCCCGGGACGCTGCGCCGTTGCTGTCCCGCGGCTGCGCGGTGGCTGCTTGACGCTAGAATGGAATCGAAAATTCGCAGCGATTGTTCCGCCGCAAAGGTTCAAGCCCAGGTTCAACCCAACCCCCAGAGGAGACGCAGCATCATGGCCGACATCAAAGCCGCATTCGAAAAAGCCGTCAAGGAATCCAAGGAACTGCCCGAGAAGCCCGACAACCAGACGCTGCTGCAGATATATAGCCTCTATAAGCAGGCGACTGAAGGCGACAACGGCGGCAAGCGTCCCGGTTTCACCGACATGGTCGGGCGCGTGAAGTTCGATGCGTGGGCGGGACTCAAAGGCAAGAGCAATGACGAAGCGATGCAGGAATACATCGACCTGATCGAGTCATTGAAATAGGCGGCGCAGCAATGCGGGGCCCGCAGCTTCGGGCCCCGGCTTGACCCCAGGCGCTACGCCTGCTCCGTTTTGAATCGGCCGCAATTGGCCCCGGCACCTGCGCCGCGCTGCAGGCCTGCGCCAGAAAGCGGCCAGCATTGATCCGCGCACGGCGATAAATCGTCATCGAACCCGCCGCTGCGGCCGCGCATCCTGCGCATTTTCAACACCAAGCGAGGTTGATCATGCGCTTTCCATTCCTGGCCAAGCTGGCAGCCGTCGGCGGCGTTGCGCTGCTGCTGCTGGCACCCCTGTCACTTACGCGCGGCAAGATCGAGGAGCGCCAGCGCCTGTTCAACGACGCCCGCCTGTCGATCGCGGAGTCGTCCGCCGGCGGGCAGCGCGTGATCGCACCGGTACTGCGGCTGTCCTGCATCGAGGCATTCGTGCACGAGACAACGGTGAGCGTGAACGGACGTGACCAGGTCAAACGCGAGAACAAGGAGCGCGAATGCGCGCCGGTCTATCTCGCACCGGAACTGGTGGAGGCGTCCGGGCGCATCGACCTGGAAGCGACGCCGCGCTATCGCGGCATTCACCGCGTGCGCCTCTATCGCGCGGCGCTCAAGCTCAGTGGCCGCTTTGTCGTTCCCGAACACCCCGAGCAGAAGCCGGATACCGCACGCCGCTTCGATCAGGCGCGCCTGGTGCTGTCGATCGCCGATGCGCGTGGCGTGAAAAACACGCCGCGCCTGAGCTTGAATGGTGCTGGTCTCGAGTTCAAGCCGGGCACCGGAGACGGCGCGCTGGGGCAAGGCTTGTCGGCCGGCCTCGGTAGCGCTGCGGCATTGGGCCGCGACGCGGCGTTCGCTTTTGACCTGGAACTGGCGGGGATGGAGCGCTTCAGTTTTGCGCCCTTCGCCAAACAGGCCGTCGTCAAGCTGGCGTCGAACTGGCCGGCGCCGAGTTTCGCCGGCAAGTTTCTGCCCGACGAGCGTCTGGTCACCGATGCCGGGTTTACCGCCGAGTGGCGCATCAACGAATTTGCCTCTGGCGGTGAAGCGGCCTTGCGCGAATGGCTCGCGCGTCCGCGCAGCGGCGAGGCCAACGCACCTCCCGGACATGCCGTGCTCAACCCGCCGCCGGCGCTGGCCATCCATTTGATCGAGCCGGTCAATCTGTATTTGCAGTCCTATCGCGCAGCCGAATACGGGTTCCTGTTCGTCGGCCTGACCTTCCTCCTGGTGCTGGCATTCGAGCTTGCCGGGTCGGCGCGGGTGCATCCGGTGCAATACGGTTTTGTCGGCCTGGCGCTCGCGGTGTTCTTTCTGCTGCTCATTGCGCTGGCCGAGCACATCGGCTTTCAGCGCGCCTATGCAGCGGCGGCAGCGGGCTGCGTCGGCCTGCTCACCTGGTACGCAGTGGGCATGCTGGCCAGTGCCAGGCGCGGCCTGGCGGTGGGTGCGGCGTCCGCGTTGCTGTTCGCCGTGCTGCACATGCTGTTGCGCAGCGAAGACTATGCGCTGCTGATGGGCGCGCTGCTGGTGTTCGTGGTGCTCGCCGCGCTGATGCTGACGACCCGGCGGCTCGACTGGTATGGATTGGGCGACCGCCTCGGCGGGAAGGCCGATGCCGTTACGACCATTACGACCGCTACGACGCGTCCTGCTTGAGGGCTGCACGCGCCATGTTGTCCACCATGTGCGGCGCGATCAGCTTGAGCCACATGCCGAGGCGCGCCTGCGGTGTCATCACCAGTTCGCGGCGGCGCGCGGCGAGCGCGCCGACGATCTGGCGCGCACATTCCTCCACGCTCATTGCATCGTCGTCCTCGAGGCTGGATTTTCCGGCAGGGTTGCCGTCCACACCGTAACCATGAAGGCGAATGTTGGTCGCCACCACGCCAGGAAAGATGACCGTCACGTCGACGCCGCTGCCGAGGAGCTCGGTGCGCAGCGCTTCGAAGAAACCCGCCTGCGCAAACTTGGAGGGGGAGTACGCGGTGCGCCCCGGCACACCCACCTTGCCGGCGAGACTGCACACACCCGCGACCAGGCCCTTGGAGGCGCGCAGCGCCGGCAGCGCGGCATGGGTGCACCACAGCGAGCCCATGTAGTTGATGCGCATCATGTCTTCGTACCACTTGAAGTCGCTGACCTGATCGAACATCGCGTGGCCCGACACGCCGGCATTGTTGACCAGCATGTCGATGCGGCCAAAGGTGTCCAGCGCGGCTTGCGCCAACGCACGGCAATCGGCTTCGACGCCGACATCGCAGCGCACCGCGCTGGCCTGCGCGCCGAGCGCCACGCACTGTTCAACGACCTGCTGTTGCACCTCGAGCCGGCGCGCGGCGAGCACCAGCTTGGGCTTTTGCACGGCAAGCTGGCGCGCGAGTTCGGCGCCAATGCCCTCGGACGCGCCGGTGATGACGATGACTTTGTCAGTGAATGACATGGAACCCAGGGATGGCGCGCCCTAGACCGGCTTTTTGATGATCGCCGTGATCACGCTTTGAATTGCGTCGAAGTCGCACGTCCCTTCATACGGAATCGTGATGTGGCGCATGCCCTTGCCCTTGCCTTCGATGCACTTGTGCTTGCGCGCGAGTACGCCGCCTTCCCACAACTTCAATTCGATGCTCTCTGCGTTGGGTACGATGGAGATCAGGTTGCGCCCGCGGGAATAAACCGGCGTGCCCCATTTGACGGTTTCGACCACACCGGGGTCGGCCTTGAGAATCATCAGGCGCAGGCGCTGCACGGCCGGCTGGTGTTTGTAGGGCAGGCCGGCAATGACGCTCTCGACGGTTTGCATGGTGTTCCTCTCAGGCGGCGGTGCGCGCCGCAGTGGTGCTTGCGGCGCGCCCGGCGGCACTGGCGTGTGCTGCGGTGATGGATGCGGAGGATGCGGCGGTGACGGCGTTGGCCGCGTCTTTGCGGTGTGCGCTTGCCAGTGTGGCGCGGTCAAAGTCTTGCGAAAAATGATCGACCTTGACTACTTCGGCACGCAAACGCTCGAAGCGCGCGAGGTGCGCGGCCTCTTCGGCGCTGATGATGTGGTGGTCCAGAGCGGCTTGCATGGTCGCATTGTGCGCCATTTGCGGCAGGCGCCCGTCCTTTTGCGCCGCGCGAATTTTGGCTTCAACCGCCTCCGCGCCAAGAGCTGCTCCCAAAGCAGCTTCCAGGGCGGCGAGCGGTTCTGCCGGCACGTCTTCATGCGCCGCCGCGCGCGGCAAATACATGCCGGCGGTCAAGCGTTCACGGCCGCGGTTGGTATCGGTCGAAGGTTCGATCAGCATGCGCGCGGCGCTGCGGCCGAGGTCGTCGGACGGCACATGAAACATGGAGCCGAAGGGGTAGATTACACGGCGCAGGCACCAGCCGACGAGCCGGTTGGGATAATTCGAAATGACACCATACATGGCTGTCTGCGCCTTGTAGAGCGCATCCCAGATCGCCCAGTGCAGCAGCGGTGCATCAGCTGCGTTGCGGCCCTGGCCCTCATAACGCTTCAACGCGGCGGAGCACATGTACATTTGCGACAGGATGTCGCCGAGACGCGCCGAGAGTTTTTCGCGGCGCTTGAGTCCGCCGCCCATCACCAGCATCGAGACGTCTGACAAAAATGCAAAGCTTGCCGACATGCGCGTCAGTTGCTGGTAGTAACGGCGCGTGCGCGGGTCAATGGCCTCGGGCGTGCGTACGAAATGCGACCCCGTCAGCCCCATCACCAGCGTGCGCGCAAAGTTGGAGACGGCAAATCCGATATGGCCGAACAGCGCTGCGTCAAACAGCGCCGACGCCTTGGCGTGGTCGGTTTCACGCGTCGCTTCGATTTCCTTCAACACAAAAGGATGACAGCGAATCGCCCCCTGTCCGAACACGATCAGCGAGCGGGTCAGAATGTTCGCGCCTTCGACCGTGATGCCGATCGGCACCTGCTCGTAGGCGCGGCCGAGCAGATTGTTTGGCCCCAGCATGATGCCCTTGCCGCCGAGCACGTCCATCGCATCAATGATGACGTGACGGCAGACCTCGGTCACATGCAGCTTGGCGATGGCGGAGGCGACCGCAGGTTTTTCGCCGAGATCGACGGCGGATGCTGTCATGATGCGCGTGGCATCCATCATATAGGTGGAGGCCGCGATGCGCGTCAGGGCTTCCTCCACACCCTCAAACTTGCCAATCGGTGTCTTGAACTGGCTGCGCACGCGCGCATAGGCGCCGACCGAGCGCGCTGCGAGTTTGGCGAAGCCGGTCGAGAGCGATGGCAGCGAAATCGAGCGTCCGGCAGCGAGGCACTCCATCAGCATGCGCCAGCCCTGGCCTGCCATCTGCGGTCCGCCGATGATCCAGTCGAGCGGCATGAAGACATCGGTGCCCCAGTTCGGGCCGTTCTGAAAAGTGGCGTTGAGCGGCCAGTGGCGGCGACCGATGTTGACGCCCGGCGTGTGCGTGGGGACGAGGGCGCAGGTGATGCCGAGGTCTTCGCGGCCGCCGAAGTGCGTACCGAACTGCGCATCTAGCTGCGCGCCAAGCAAACGATCCGGGTCGTGCAACTTGAACGCGAGGCCCAGCACGGTGCAGATCGGCCCGAGCGTGATGTAGCGCTTGTCCCAGGTGACGCGCATGCCGAGAATTTCCTTGCCTTCCCACAGCCCAAAGCAGACGATGCCCACGTCGGGTATTGCCGCCGCATCCGACCCCGCCATCGGGTTGGTGAGCGCAAATGCCGGCACATCGATGCCTTTTGCCAGACGCGGCAGGTAGTAATTTTTTTGCTCGTCGGTGCCGTAATGGATCAGCAACTCGGCCGGCCCGAGCGAATTGGGCACCATCACCGAGACGGCCAGCGTGCACGAGCGCGAGCCCAGCTTCATCACCACTTGCGAATGCAGATAGGCCGAGAACTCCAGCCCGCCATACTGTTTGGGGATGATCATGCCAAGGAAACCCTTGTCCTTGACGAACTGCCACACCTGCGGCGGCAAGTCCTGATACACGTGCGCGGTTTCCCAGTCGGTGACCATCGCGCACAACTGCTCGACTTCATTGTCGAGAAAGGAGATCTCGGCTGGCGACAGCCGTGGCTGCGGATAGGCGTGCAGCACGTTCCAGTCGGGTTTGCCGGAAAACAGCTCACCTTCCCACCACACCGTGCCCGCATCAATCGCCTCCTGTTCGGTCTGCGACATCGGCGGCAGGATCTTGCGGTAGACCGCCAGCAGCGGGTTGGAAATCAGCGCGCGGCGCAAGGCCGGCACATTAAAAATGGCCGCCACCACCACGAACCCCACAAAGGCCACCGCCACGATAGGCAACGAGAAAGATGGCGCGAACCACGCCAGCGCCACCAGCAGCGCGCCTGCAGCGGCGGTCCAGGTCAAGCCGGAGGCGTTGGCGTAAGCCAGTGCCGGCAAAGCAATGAGCGCGATACCAACGATCCACCACATCATGGTTCCCTCCCCTTATGCCGGCTCACGCCATGCCAGGCTGACCACACTATCTGCGCTACCCGGATCAATCTCGACTGTTGATGCTACGCCTAAAGAGCGGATTGACTCAAGGGCGTCTCACCCGCAAGGTGCAGACAACGGTTGGTCTGCGCCCGATCAGCCGGCTACGGGAGGGCATGGATACGCGGGCAGAGAAATGCAGGCGCGTTTCGGCAGGCAATGGGGCCAGCGAACTCTGATGGTTGCGCGAGGGGCGTTTGCGAAACGGTTCGCAAGTCAAGATCGCTCTGATGGTGTCGCGCCAACAGCCGCATCAATTGGACTTCCCGGGCCATCGCATTGTTGTGTTGATTCGCGCGTCCAGCCCAACCCTTCAGGTTGGGCTGGACACATTCTGGCCGTGGGATGCAATCGAAAAAAGCAAAAGAAGCCGGGCGATGCCTCAACGGCGAAGCGCCTACTTCGCTCGCACCCATTCAATATTGGGGACAGTGGCCCCCGGTGAAGGTGCCAAGGTTTGCGACATTTGATCGCCTTTGACCGTAAGCAATATTTTGCGATCAGTTCCTTCCCAATTGGGGAAGGTGCAGCGCTCAATGCTAAGGGTGACGCTTTTATCGGCCTCGTTGACCGAATAAGTGCCGAAGTAGCCGATCATGGGTCCGACCGGTGTGCGTCCAGTCAGGGGCGTGATGGTGGTGTGCTTGGGCCGTCCAGCGGACATGATCATGTAAGTAAAGCGGCCCGAACTGTCATAGGCCACGCTGCCTCTGACACCCTCGCCCCACACGTCGCTGCTCTTCTTGCCATCCGGGGCAACATCGTAGACTGACACCAAGGTCCAGGTGCCGATGATCTGCTGCTTGAGCGTGCTCTGCTGTGCCACTGAAATGCTGGTCAACCCAAGCCCCAGAACGAGGCTGGTCAAACCAGCGCATACCAGTCGAAGAATCGTCTTCATTTTGTCTTCCCCACAACGTTTACACAACGGAAAGCGAGGGCGTGAAACGATCCGGAACCTGACACGATGCACGCCAGACGCGAGTTGGATTACCGGGCCGCTCATGCTCAGAAACGGCCTGAAAGCTATGTATCAGGAATTCTGGTGACTGTCAATCTCCCCAGCCCGCATCTCCCCAGCCCGCACTTAGGTCGTTTCGGATCCACTTCAGAGTCATTGTTTCAATCGCGGACCAGATTGCACTCCGCCTTCTCCCGGTGCGCTACCAATGGGCGTTACAAAACTCGCGTCCCCCTGCGAGTCACCATAGGATGTCACCAATTTGGCGACATTTAGCCATTGCAGTGCTATGATGGCCCATGCGAATTTTCAACCACAGCGCGGTCATGTTTTATGCCCGCCTGCATGCCGATGTGCGCGACGACTTGCTGGCCTGGTATGCCGAAGCAGACAAGGCGAAATGGAAAACGCCGGCAGAGGTGCGCAAACAGTTTCCGCATGGATCAGCGGTGGGTGGCGACCGCTTTATCTTCAACCTCGGCGGCAACCGTTACCGTCTGATCGTGTCATTCAACTACCGGCATGGCGCTTGTTACATCAAATTTTTCGGCACCCACGCGCAATATGATCGAATCAATGCGTTAACTGTAGACCACACCGGAGCAATTCATGGCAAAACGGCATCTTGAGATTGAACTGCTGGCGACGCATGCTGCTTTTATCCGCGCGCTTAAGCGGATTGGCCATTTTTTCGACGCGCCACCCAAGCCCGGTTCTGCTGAAGACGCCGAATTCGAGGTCTTGATGCTGATGGTGGAAAAATATGAGCGTGAGCATTTTCCGGTGCCGCCGCCCGATCCGGTGGCCGCGATCCGCTTTGCGCTCGAGCAGCGCGGTCTGCAGCAGGCCGACTTGCAGAACGTGCTCGGCTCGCGGCAACGCGCGCACGATGTCATGCGCAAAAAGCGCCGCCTGACCCTGCCGCAGATCCGCTCGCTCAACGAGAAGCTGCAAGTGCCAGCCGAAGTGCTGATTCGCGATTACGCACTCGCGTAGTTGGCGCGGCGCTGCTGCCCAAGATCGTTGGTGCGCGAGGCTTTCAGGGCGGTGGTCTGCTCCGGAACGTCTGCCGTAAAGACGATTGATGCGCTCCTTCTGCGCCAAATCAGGCGGTGGGGGCCTGCTTGGTGCCTGCTTGGTGCCTGCTTGGTACCGGCTTGGCACCAGAAGGGGCGGCGAATCCGGTGCTGCTAAAATGACATCAATATGCCATCACCCTGACATGCAGGAGCCGAGCCGTGCCTACCCTCACCTTGCGCAACATTCCCGATCCAATCTACGAGAAGCTCAAAACACTGGCGGAGCAGAATCGCCGTTCGCTCAACAGTGAAGCGGTCACCCGCCTTGAAGAAAGCGTTGGTGCGCCGCGCCCTGACGTGCGCACGCACATTGAGCGCGTGCGCGAACTGCGCAAAATGTACAAGGGGCCGGCACTGAGCGCTGACCAGATCGAGGCCGCCATCAATCACGGGCGCCGTCTATGATCGTCGCCGACACCAATGTCCTGCTCTACCACTACACCTCGGCAGATTTCGGAAAATTGACCGCTGCGCTGCTGCTGCAGGATGCGGAGTGGCACGCGCCGGTGCTGTGGCGCAGCGAGTTTCGCAACGGTTTGGCCACGTTCATGCGCGCCGGGTATATGGGTGTGAAGCAGGCGGCTTTGCATTTTTCGCATGCAGCGTCATTCATGCAAGGACGTGAACACGAACCGGATGCGACGCGGGTGCTGGAACTGGCAGCGCAGTCCGGCTGCACCGCCTATGACTGCGAGTACATTGAAATCGCCGAACGGCTTGCCGCGCCCCTGATTACCGCCGACAAAAAACTTATCAAGGCGTTTCCCGGCATTTGCCGCGCTCTGGGCGGTTGAACGCTCCCTCCATGCGCCACCTCTCTGCCTCTGCCGAATCGGGCTCCGCACCGAGCCAGCCCGCGCGCGCCAAAAGCGGCCTGGAAACCCTCGCCACGCTGATCCCCTATCTGTGGGAATACCGTGGCCGCGTGCTGCTTGCGCTCGCGTTTTTGCTGGCGGCCAAGCTCGCTAATGTGGGCGTGCCGCTGATCATGAAGGAGATTGTCGACGCACTGTCGATCAACCTGACCGACCCGCGCGCAGTGGTGGTATTGCCCGCCGCGATGCTGGTCGCCTATGGCCTGCTGCGCATCTGCACCACGCTGTTTACCGAATTGCGCGAGTTCGTGTTCGCCAAGGTCACCCAGTCGGCCGTGCGCCGCATTGCCCTGCAGGTGTTTCGCCACCTGCATTCGCTGTCCTTGCGTTTTCATTTGGAGCGACAGACCGGCGGCATGACGCGTGACATCGAACGTGGCTCGCGCGGTGTCTCCTCCCTGGTCTCGTACACGCTCTACAGCATCCTGCCGACCCTGGTCGAGATCACGCTGGTGCTCACGATCCTGATGGTCAAGTACGACATCTGGTTTGCCGGCATCACCATCGTTGCCCTGGTGAGCTACATCACCTGGTCGGTGGCAGTTACGGAGTGGCGCACCAACTTTCGCCGTGTATCGAATGATCTTGACTCCAAAGCCAACGTCAAGGCGATCGACTCGCTGCTCAATTACGAGACAGTCAAGTATTTCGGCAACGAGGACTACGAAGCCAAGCGTTACGACGCCAGTATGGCAAGCTGGGAGACGGCTGCGGTCAAAACCCAGACCTCGCTCTCGCTGCTCAATACCGGCCAGAGCATCATCATTGCCGGTGCGGTCACCATGATCATGTGGCGCGCCACGCTTGGTGTCGTGAACGGCAGCATGACGCTGGGCGATTTGGTGCTGGTCAATGCTTTCATGATCCAGCTCTACATTCCGCTCAATTTCCTTGGCGTGCTGTATCGCGAGATCAAGCAAAGCCTGGCCGACATGGAGCGCATGTTCACGTTGCTCGGGCAGCATCGTGAAGTGGCGGATCGGCCGGGGGCCCCGGCACTGGCGCTGGGGGCAGCCGGCTCTGCTGCGGGCGCGACCGATGCCGCCACCATCCGTTTCGAGCATGTCAATTTCAGCTACGAGAGCAATCGCCAGATATTGTTCGATGTGGATTTCGAAGTGCCAGCGGGCAAGACGGTGGCCGTGGTGGGTCATAGCGGTTCTGGAAAATCCACGCTGGCGCGCCTGCTGTTTCGCTTCTACGATGTGAACGGCGATATCGAAGGCGCCCACGGCAAGGTCGCGGGCGGGCGTGTGCTGATCAACCGGCAGGACATTCGCGCTGTGACGCAATCGTCCTTGCGCGGCGCGATCGGCATCGTGCCGCAGGACACTGTGCTGTTCAACGATACGATCTACTACAACATTGCCTACGGCGACACCCTTGCCAGCCGTGAAGAAGTGATTGAGGCCGCCCGCGCCGCTTCGATTCACGACTTTGTCGAGACCCTGCCTCTGGGTTACGACACCATGGTCGGCGAGCGCGGGCTCAAGCTCTCCGGCGGTGAAAAGCAGCGCGTCGCCATCGCCCGCGCGATTCTGAAAAATCCGGCGATCCTGATTTTTGACGAGGCGACTTCCGCTCTGGACTCCAAGACCGAAAAAGCGATCCAGGGCGAACTCAAGCGCATCGCCGAGAACCGCACGACACTGGTGATCGCCCACCGGCTCTCGACCATCAGTGACGCCTATCGCATCATCGTCATGGACAACGGTCGCGTCATCGAGTCCGGCGCGCATGCCGATCTGCTCGAGCGCAACGGCAGCTACGCGCAGATGTGGGCCTTGCAGCAGCAGGAAGAGGCGGAGGCCGGGCAAGTAGAGGACGTGCAGGACGTGCAGGAGGTGCAGGACGTGCAGCCGGCTTCCCCACTGGCCGCGGCCTTGCGTGTGGCCGCATGAGCACGCCCGCTTGCCCGCAGCGGGCCGCAGGCTGGGCCACAGCGGTCGCTGCTGCCGCGCTCGCAGTCGCTGCCGCATTGCAGCCGGTAGCCGGGCAAACGCCGGCGGCTGCCGCCGTGCCGTCCGCCACCGAGACGCCGGCCGCGGGTGAAGCCGGCAGCGGGTTTCATCCCCATCCGGCGGCGCGCGCCAAGCGTTTCATGGCCGCTACCGCCAACCGTCACGCCACCAACGCCGCATTCGAAATGCTCAAGTCCGGTGGCAGCGCGATCGACGCTGCGATTGCTGCGCAAATGGTGCTCGGTCTGACCGAGCCCCAATCGTCGGGGATTGGTGGCGGTGCGTTCATTCTGCATTTTGATGCGCACCATGGTGGCGGCAACGACGCCCGCAACGATGGCCGCGCAGCATCGGTGCGCGCCTACGATGGCCGCGAGACTGCGCCCGCCGCCGCCAAAGCGGACCGTTTCACCGGTGCCGATGGCAAGCTGCTCTCCTACGCCGATGCAGTGGGTAGCGGCCTTTCGGTCGGCGTGCCCGGTGCCTTGCGCGTGATGGAGCTTGCACATAAGCAACACGGCAAGCTGCCGTGGGCGCGCCTGTTCGAGCCGGCTATCAACATCGCGCTATCCGGCTTCGCGATTTCGCCGCGTCTGCACACCCTGCTGGCGCGCGACCCGCTGTTGCGCGGCGATGCGACCGCAGCGGATTACTTTTACGAGATTGACGCCGGCTTGCACCCCGCCGCGCGACGGCCTGCACGCCCGGTCGGGACAGTGCTACGCAACCCCGCCTACGCCGCCACGCTTCGCACCATCGCACGCGAAGGGGCGGATGCGCTCTATCGAGGTGATATTGCCCGCGACATCGTGGCCGCCGTGCGTGCGCACCAGCGCCCCGGCGACCTCACCGAAGCCGACCTCGCTGGTTATAGCGCCAGGGAACGTGCGCCGGTCTGTGGCCACTATCGCAGCAAACGCATTTGCGGCATGCCGCCGCCAAGCTCGGGCGGCATCGCAGTGCTGGCCCTGCTGGGCATGATCGAACGCTTCGACATGGCTGCGTTGCGCCCCGACTCCACCCAGGCTGTGCATTTGTTTGCCGAAGCAGGCCGCCTCGCCTTCGCCGACCGCGATCACTTCATTGCCGACCCTGACATGGCGCGCGTGCCGGCGGCTGGCTTGCTCGATGCCTTGTATCTCAAGTCACGCAGCGCCATCATCAAACCTGATCGTTCGATGGGCCTCGCAGCGCACGGCATGCCGCCAGGCGCCACCACTGCTTTCGGCAGAGATGCGACCGCTGAAGCCGAAGGTACCAGCCACATCTCCATCGTGGACGCCGAGGGCAACGCCGTCGCGATGACCACCACCATCGAGTCGGCGTTTGGCGCGCGCATCATGGTGCGCGGCTTTTTGCTCAACAACCAGCTCACTGATTTTTCGTGGATTGAAAGCAGTGGTGAACCAGGCAATCCGGCAGCTGCCAATGCAGTCGCCGGCGGCAAACGCCCGCGCAGCGCGATGGCCCCCACTTTTGTGTTCACGCCGGTAGTGACCACGGCGTCAGGTGCAAGCAGTGCATCGACCTTAGTAACCGCTCCGGTAACTGCGCCGGTGGCAGCGACCGCGGCAGCAACGGCAAACGCGCCGCGCCGCGCAGAGCGCCTCGAATTCGTACTGGGCACACCCGGCGGTCCGCCGATCATCAACTACGTCGCCAAGGCGCTCGTGGGGTTGATCGACTGGAAGCTGCCGCTCGCCGAGACCTTCGCCCTGCCGCACTACGGCAACCGCAATCGTGCCACCGAAATCGAAAAAGGCACCCGCATCGAAGCACTGGTGCAGCCACTCAAGGCGCTGGGGCATGAAATCAGCATCGGCGAATTCACCAGTGGCTACACCGGCATCGCGGTCACGCCCGGCGGATTGACCGGCGCGGTCGATCCGCGCCGGGAAGGCACTGCCAGAGGAGAATAGTCAGAAGAGTGGCTCTGGGAGCGGCTTTCAGGATCATGCCGCCAGCCAGTGATCAGGGCAGCAACGCCAGCAATTGCTTCCGGCGCGCCATTGCGGGAAGGGATCTACTTTGGCTGCATCAGCTTTTTGAATTCTTCCACCTGCTGATTGGCGCGCTGCGAAACGATGGCGAGCGCCTCCGCTTGTGACTTGCGCGCAATCTCGGCCAGCTCCTTCGTGTCGGCCACCGCCCTTTCATATGCCTTGCGCGCCAGTTCGGTCTGCTTGGCCGGATCGCCCGCACTGCTGGCGGCCTGTCTTGCGGCTTCCTGTGCGCCTTGCATGGCTTGTGCCAGCATTTCGGATTGCTTGCGCACCATCGCCTGCATGGATTCGTAAGCAGCCTGATTAACCTTCGTCAGCGCTTCGATATCCTTGCGGCGTGCATCCACAATGGCCGTCATGTCGACGCCGGGGATTTTGAATTGCTCGAGCATTTTTGCCAGATCGGCAAACGGGTTGGGTGGGCTTTGGTTCATGGCGGCGCTCCGTTGCAGTGACAGTAAAGCTGAAGAGTGTATCGGATGGATCAATGCACGTCAGTAGGTTTCGAGATGCAGACGGCCTTCTTTCTTGAGCGCCGCGCCAATGGCTTCCCACGACAGCCCGGCCTGCTGCGCCACATCGCGCAGCGCCAGCACCACACCTTCTTCCATCGCCTTGAGACCGCAAACGTAGAAGTGCGCTTGCGGATCGGCGAGCAGGGCGCCGACATCGGCGGCGCGCTCGCGCATGGCGTCTTGCACGTAGCGCTTCGGCTGGCCCGGCGTGCGTGAAAACGCGAAGTTGATGTCGATGAAGTCTTTCGGCAGATTTTGCAGCGGCCCGAAGTAAGGCAGGTCTTCCTTGGTGCGCGCGCCGAAGAACAGCATCAGGCGGCCAGATTCGAATTTGCCGGTCGCACGCAACCTGCGGCGCCACTCGGTCATTGCCCGCATCGGCGCGCTGCCGGTGCCGGTGCAGATCATCACGATGTGGCTCTTCGGATGGTTCGGCATCAAAAAGCTTGCGCCAAACGGGCCGATTACCTGCACCTTGTCGCCGATGGCGAGGTCGCACATGTAGTTCGAAGCCACGCCGCGCACTGCGTTGCCCGAATGATCTTCGAGGACGCGCTTGATGGTGAGCGAGAGATTGTTGTAGCCGGGGCGCTCGCCGTTGCGCGGACTGGCAATCGAATACTGGCGCGGGTGGTGGGCGCGGCCATTGGCATCCGTACCCGGTGGAATCACGCCGATGGACTGGCCTTCGAGCACCGGGAACGGGTTCGCACCGAAGTCGAGCACCACATGATGGGTGTCGTATTCACGACCCACTTCAGTGACACGCACGTTGCCGGTGACGGTGGCAGCAATAAATTTTTCTGCGGCCTTGACACCGTACAGGTTGGTGTACGGATGCGCCGCCGACCACGGCGCCTGGGTTGCGCCGTACTGCGCACTGTTGAATGCCGACTCGCCGTTCGACGCATCGACCTGGGCTGCGGACGGCGCTGCGCCAGAGCCAGCCCCGGACGCGCCATCCACGGTCACGCCGGCTTCGGCCAATTGCTCCGGGGTCATCTCGGGCGGCAGCGACTCCCAGCCCAACTGCTCCTCCAGCGCATACGCCTTGACGCGCGGCATTACCCGCCAGTTGTCGATCGAGCCGGTTGGACACGGTGAAATGCAGGCCATGCACAAATTGCATTTCTCCGCATCGACCACGTAGTTCATCGAGTCGTGGGTAATCGCCTGAACCGGGCAAATGGCTTCGCAGGTGTTGCAGCGAATGCAGATTTCCGGATCGATGAGGTGCTGCTTGATGACGGCTGCATCCAGCGGCGCGTTCATGGTTTGTCTCCTGTGTTGCTCATATTCTGATTATCAACAAGAAATGCTGCCGGCGAGGTCAGTTAAAGCGCACATACTCGAAATCAGCCGGCTGGCGGTTGATGCCGATCACCGGCGGCGCGATCCAGTTGGCGAACTTGCCCGGCTCGACGACGCGGCCCATCAGGGAGCCGACAAACGCGCGGTCTTCGGCGTTGGGCAGCCACTCGCCCACCTTGGCATTCCACTCGGCATC
>JANLTL010000414.1:0-4890 GCA_031362905.1 Burkholderiales bacterium
CTCCCAGAGCCACTCCCAGGGCCGCACCGCCGGCTGATGCGCGCGTCATGGACTTGCTGCGCATCGTGCCATTGCGCGCCGTATTCATCGTCAGCGGCCTGTTGTCGATGGGCTGGGACCTGTTCACCTTCGTGGTGCCGCTGCAGGGCGCGCGCATCGGCCTGTCGGCCTCGACCATCGGCATCATCATGGGCAGCTTCGGCGTCGCCACCTTCGTGGTGCGCGTCGCGATGCCGTGGCTCGCGCGCAATCTGTCGGAGTGGGCCACGCTTACCGGTGCCTTTGGCATCACTTGTTTGGTCTATCTGCTGTTCCCGCTGTTTACTGACGTACCGATGCTCATTGCGCTGGCGTTCCTGCTCGGCCTCGGACTGGGATCCTGCCAGCCAATGGTAATGAGCCTGATCCACACCTCGGCGCCGGCTGGGCGCAGCGGCGAGGCAGTCGGCGTGCGCACCACCGTGATGAACGCCAGCCACGCGGTGCTGCCGCTTACCTTCGGCGCGCTCGGCACGGCCTTTGGCGGCCTCACGCCGATCTTCTGGATCCTCGCCCTCATCATGGGCGGCGGTGCGTGGTTCTCGCGACGCAATGCCAAGGGGACGGTATGAGCAATGATGCGCGCCGACCTGCAGAAGCGCTGCCGGCAATGACGCCACCGCCGTCCCCGGCACCGGCGACGGGGACGGGTCTTGCGCCCGGGCGCGGGCGCCCGCTACGCTGGCTGCGGCGCAGCGCCGTCGCGCTCGCTGTGCTCGCCGTGCTGGCATGGAGTGGTGCCTCCCTTTTTCTCTACGCCAAACAAGGCAGCATCGTGTACCTGCCGACGCGCGAGTGGGTGAAGACTCCCAAAGACGCCGGTCTTGCGTTTGAAGATTTCCGCCTTACCGTCAAGCGCGCCAGCGGCGCGGGCGAGAGCATCAACGCATGGTGGCTCCCGGCGGTGGCGACTGCCGGCGTCAGGCCCAATGGCATGAGCGTGCTGTTCCTCCACGGCAACGCACGCAACATGGGCGCCACCGGCAATGCCGACAAGGTCATTGCCCTCGCACGCGCGGGCTTCAACGTGATGACGATCGACTACCGCGGCTTCGGCAAATCCGAAGGCGACGCACCCTACGAGGCGGCACTCTACGAAGACGCGCATGCCGCACTTGCCGAATTCATGCGGCGCGCGCCCGATGCAGCCAAACGCATCCTGCACGGCCACTCGCTCGGCGGTGCGGTGGCCATCGAGCTTGCGAGCAAACGCCCGCGCGAGTTCAGCGCCGCGTTGATAGAAGCGAGCTTCAGCAGCATGCTCGACATGTCCGCAATCAACCCTTTGTACCGGCTGCTGCCGGTGGATACGCTGCTGACCGAGCGTTTCGAGTCGGCGCAAAAAATTGCCGGCTTCAAGCTGCCGGTACTGTTCCTGCATGGCAACGCAGATCAACGCATCCCGCACCAGATGAGCCAGGCACTGTATGCGCGTGCGCCGGAGCCGAAAGCAATGTTGCTGGTCAACGGCGCCGCGCACAACAACCTGCATGCGTTTCCCGACTTCGGCAGCGCTTATGGTTTGCTGCTTGGCATGACCCAAAAGTGATGGCCCCGCGCCAACTCCCCGTCGCCATCGGCGCCCTCATCAGGGTCGCGGCCATGATGCTGCTCGGCGGCTGTACGGGCCCCGCCTTCGACCTGCAAGGCCACCGCGGCGCGCGTGGCCTTGCCCCCGAGAACACCCTGCCCGGTTTTGTGCGCGCGCTCGAAACCGGCGTCACGACGCTGGAACTTGACATCGGCGTCACCCGTGATGGCGTGGTGGTGGTGCACCACGACGAGCGCCTCAACCCCGATATTGTGCGCAACCTGTCCGGTGCCTGGATCGCCGCACCCGGACCCTTGCTCCGCGATCTCAGCTTTGCTGAACTGGGCGAGTACAACGCCGGCATGCTGCGCCCCGGTTCGGCCTACGCCAACCGCTTTCCGGACCAGACGCCGCGCGACGGTGCACGCATTCCCAGTCTCGCGCAGTTGTTCGAATTGGTGCAATCACGCGGTAACGGGCGCCTGCGCTTCAATATCGAGACCAAGCTCTCGCCCGACAAACCAGACCACACCGTCGGCCCAGAAGCCATGGTGAGAGCCCTTCTTGGGGTAATCACCGAGTACCGCATGGAAGCCCGCGTCTCGATTCAGTCATTCGACTGGCGCACGTTGAAGCTGGTACAGGCGCGCGCACCCCACATCCCCACCGTCTATCTCACCGCCCGGCGCCCCACCTTCAACACGATTGACGTCAAAGGCTTGTGGACGGTCGGCATGCTGCCGGAGCGCTTCTTGTCGCTGCCCGCAATGGTGCAAGCAGCCGGTGGCGCAGTCTGGTCGCCACACTATGAAGATCTCACGCCGGCACTGCTCAAGGACGCCCAATCGCGCGGGCTCAAGGTCATTCCGTGGACGGTGAACCGCCGCGATGACATCACGCGCCTGATCGACATGGGGGTGGATGGCCTGATCACCGACCGGCCTGATCTCGGGGCGGCGGCGTTGACCGAGCGCGGCAGGAAACCGGATTGATGTCCTGCGGCACGGTTTGCGTCAATCCTGTGGGCGCACATTTGCGTTGACCATGCTCCATCCTCGCGAGGAACTGTCATGACCATGTCGTACACCAAGGCTTCTCCGCGTCTCGCTGTCACGCGCATCGACCCTACGCCTGGCGCGATGGCGGATGCGAGACAGGCCATCGTGTTCCTGCACGGCATCGGCTCCAACCGCAGTCACTGGAATGATCAACTCGCGTTCTTCGCGGCACACGGCTTCACCTGCATCGCGCCAGATTTTCGCGGCTATGGCGACAGCGACGACTACGAAGGGCCGCTCGACTTCATCGATGATTTTTCAAGCGACGTGTTGCGCACCCTCGATCACTGCGGCATCGACCAGGCGCACATCGTCGGCCTGTCGATGGGCGGGCGCGTGGCGCGCTGGTTCTGGAAGCAACACCCGGCGCGGGTGCTGAGCCTGACCCTGGCCAACACGCAGCCGGGGTTCGATGCCCTCGGTGAGGAAGCCACCGAAGCCTTTGTCAGCGCGCGCCTCGGTCCCTTGATGGCCGGGCATTCGCCGGTCGACAACGCGAGCGAACTGGCGCGCGGCCTGATCGGCCCGGCCGCGGCGCCCGGCGCCTACGACAAACTGCTCGCGGCCATGACCGCCCTGCACCGCACCTCGTACATGAAGACCGTGCGCGCATCGGTCGAGCAGGATCGCGGCTTTGTGCTCGATGAGATCAATGTGCCCACGCTGGTGATCGCCGGCAGCGAAGACAAACTTTATCCACCGTCGCTGGCTGCGTCGATGGCCGGGCGGATTGACGGCAGTGTGCTCAAGGTGATTGCCGGTGCCGGGCATTTGTCGAATATCGAGCAGCCCGATGCGTTCAATCAAGTGCTGCTTGCGTTCCTGAAATCGCAACGTCGCGCGGGCTAGCTGCCAAGACCCGCATGTACCAACGGTTCTAGGCCATTTTCCAGCGCTGCGCTTGATCCACACCGATTTGCATCACCCAACGAAAGCCTGATCGCATGACTCAATACGACACCCTCATCGTCGGCGCCGGCTCGGCCGGCTGTGTGCTGGCCAACCGCCTCACTGCCGATGGCAAGCGCAATGTGCTGCTGCTCGAAGCCGGCCCGCGCGACACCAACCCGTGGATCCACATTCCGCTCGGTTACGGCAAGCTGTTTGCCGACAAGTCAGTGAACTGGAGCTATGAGTCGGAGCCGGAGCCGCATTGCCACCACCGGCGCATCTTCACGCCACGCGGCAAGGTACTCGGTGGCTCGTCTTCCATCAATGGCCTCGTCTACATTCGCGGCCAGCGCGAGGACTACGACGACTGGGGCGTACCAGGCTGGGGCTACAACGATCTGCTGCCTTACTTCATCAAGGCCGAGGACCAAAGCCGCGGCGCCAATCAATGGCATGGTGCGGGCGGCCCGTTTGCCGTGTCCGATCTGCCCGACCGCTTCGAGATGTGTGATGCCTTCATCGACTCCGCTGCAGCCATGGGCATCCCGCGCAATGATGATTTCAATGGCGCCGCGCAAGAGGGTGCGGGTTACTTCCAGGCCAACGTGCGCAACGGGCGGCGCATCAGCACGGCAGTCGGTTACCTGCGCCCCGCCGAGAAGCGCGCCAACCTGCGCGTGGAAGTCGAAGCGCTGGCCACGCGCGTGCTGTTTGAGGGCATACGCGCCGTTGGCGTCGAGTACCGGCAAGGCGGCGCACTGAAAGTCGCGCACGCGAAAGAGGTCATCCTGGCTGGCGGCGCCTTCAATTCGCCACAGTTGCTGCAACTCTCCGGCGTCGGTCCGGCGGCACAACTGGCGCAGCACGGCATTCCCGTGGTGTGCGATGCGCCCGACGTGGGCGAGTGTTTGCAGGATCACTACTACGTGCGCACTTTCTGGCGCTGCACCAAAGCCATCACGCTCAACGACGACATGATGAGCCTGTGGCGGCAGGCACGCATGGGCCTGCAATATCTGTTGCAACGGCGCGGCCCGCTGACCGTGAGCGCGGGGTATGCGGCAGCCTTTGTGCGCACCCATGCGCAACTCACGCGGCCCGACGCGCAGTTTTACTTCATCAATTTTTCAGTGGCCAAACGCGGCGGCGTGCTCGACAAGTTTTCCGGCTTTACCTGCTCGGTGTCACAACTGCGCGCCGAGTCGCGCGGCCATGTGCGCCTGCGCTCGGGCGATCCGGCAGCGCCGCCGGCGATCCAATACAACTACCTTGCCACCGAAAATGATCAGCGCATGATGGTCGACGGCCTGAAGATGCTGCGCAAACTGGTCAACACCGCCCCGTTCAACCGCTATGTTGCCGAGGAACGCC
>JANLTL010000177.1:0-1838 GCA_031362905.1 Burkholderiales bacterium
TGTCGTCGACCGGCACGATGATCTTGTTCACCGCCAGGTCGGGCGGCACGTAGCCGGGAGCGTGGAAGATGTCCGGCGCGGCGCCGGCGGCCACCGCAGCGAGGTACTTGGGCAGGATTTCCGAGGGGCCGTAGGCGGAGGCCTTGACTTCGATGTCCGGGTTTGCCTGGTTGAACTCGGCCATGTAGCGGTTGCAGATTTCCAGATTGGCACCGCCGAAGTGCACCCAGACGTTGACGGTGCGTTTGCGCGCCTGCGCGAAGCTGCGGGGTGACAACGTGCTGCCTGCAGCGAGGCCGGTGGCGGCCACGGCTGTCTTGAGCAACTGGCGGCGGTCGATGTTGCGGTGTGAGTTTGTTTTGGTCATGACTGCTTTCTCCTTTGGTGGTTTGCTGCTCTCCTTGGTCATCCCTTGAGCCCGCTCATCGCGATGCCCTTTACAAAATAGCGTTGCAACATGACGTAGATTAATACCGTGGGCAATACCGAGAGGCTGACGATGGCCATCACCATGCCCCAATCGGTGGCCTCGGCCGCCTTCAGCTGCGCAATCAGCAGCTGGATGGTCCACATCTCGGTCGATTGCACCACCAGCAGCGGCCAGAAAAACTCGTTCCAGGAAGCGGTAAAGGTGAAGATCGCCAGCGTCGCCACCGCCGGCCCGGTCAGCGGCAGCAGCACGTGGGTGAGCGTCTTGAGACGGCTGCAGCCGTCGATGCGCGCAGCCTCTTCGAGTTCCTTGGGCAGGCTCTGCAGGAACTGGCGCATCAGGAAAATGCCCAGCGGCGCCATGATGCGCGGCACGATCAATCCCTGGTAGGTGTCGATCCAGCCGAACCATTTCATCAGGATGAAGGTCGGGATCATGGTCACCTGGCTGGGAATCATCATGGTGCCCAGGATCAGCATGAACAGGATGTCGCGCCCGGGAAAGCGCAGGCGCGCGAACGGGTAGGCGGTGAACACGCTGGTGATGACCACCGCGAAAGTCTCGATGCCGGCCACCAGGATGCTGTTGAAAATGGCGCGCGCCACCGGCTGGCGCGTCACGGCATTGATGTAGTTGTCGAAGATAGGGTGGGAAGGAATCAACTGCGCCGTGCCCGAGAAAATTTCCACGGTCGGCTTGAACGACGAGGACAGCATCCACGCATACGGCAGCAGGGTGATGGCGGTGCACAGCAACAGCAGGCCGTAGAGCAGCACGGTCAGCGGCAACGGACGGGCATCGAAGCGGCCGGACGAATGGTCGTTGTGTCGGGTCATGCTTCCACCGTCTTGCCGAAGGCCTTGAACTGCAAAATCGTCAGCACGAAGATGATGACAAACAGTACATAGCCGACCGCGCTCGCGTAGCCCATGCGAAAGTAGGTGAACGCCTGCTGGTACAGGTAAAACACCAGCACCGAGGTGCTGCCGGCCGGACCGCCCGAGGTCATCACGTAGACCAGCGCGAACACCTGGAACGACAGGATCACCGACATGACCGCCACGAACAGGATGGTCGGCTTGAGCAGCGGCAGGGTGATGCGGCGAAAGCGGTCCCACATGCCGGCACCGTCGATGCGCGCGGCCTCGTAGTAGGTGTTGTCGATGCCCTGCAGGCCGGCCAGGAAAATGGTGGCGAAGTAGCCGACGTTGCGCCAGGCCGCGGTAAGGATCAGTGACAACAGTGCAATGCGCGTGTCGGCCAGCCACAGCGGCCCCTCGATGCCGATGCCGCGCAAGCCTTGATTGATCAGTCCGTATTGCGGATCGAACATCCACACCCAGACAATGCCGATGGCGACCAGCGAAGTGACCGCCGGCAGGTAGAAGATGGTGCGATAGAGCTTGAT
>JANLTL010000478.1:0-15496 GCA_031362905.1 Burkholderiales bacterium
CCGTAGACGTAGGCGGTCTGGTTGACGCGCGCTTCACCGAACTGCTTTTGCTCAGAGGTATCGAGACGCTTGTCCCACCAGATCGCACGGCCCTTGCGCTGATCGTCGGCGAGTTGCGGTTTTTTCGCCAGCAATTCGCGCATGAATTTGGTGTGGTCGGATTCGTAACCGTACGACATGTCGGGCCGCAGTCAGGGGGATTAACTTCCAGCGATTTTACCGCGTTGGGGCCGCGCCAGTGAATATGTCCTGTTTGCTCACCCACCCAAAAACACAAAAGGCGCCGATCGGCGCCTCTTGGAGTACCCGCGCAAATCAGGTGCGACGAATTACTGCGCAGGCGCTGCGCGCACCCGCATTTCCGGTCGGCTGGGTTTTGTAGTCATCCGGCTGAACATGGACGATCATGCCCTTGCCCACGACGCTGGCCGGGCCATCGGTCACCGTGATGACATCCATTTCGACGGAGAACACCGCCTTGCCGGCGGAATCCGCCTTCAAGGCCGGTAAATCACCAGCATGTCGGTCGCTGATGCCATGGTGGGCGTGCGGCTTCCCGTGCGGGTTGAAATGCCCCCCCGTGCTCATGCCGTCGCCGGAACTGCAATCACCCTTCTCATGAATATGGAAGCCATGCTCCTGATTGGGCGTCAGCCCGACAACTGTGCCCGACACCAACACCTTGGCTCCGCGTTGCACGAAAGTCACGTTACCCGTCGTGGCGTGGCCGCGCGTAGCCACCAGTTCAGCCACTGCCGAGGGTCCGCTGACGGGGGACGACGCGCATCCAGCCAGTGCAGCCGTAAGGATTAGGACAGTGAGGGTGAGTGGAAAACGAACCTGCATGCCATGTGCCTCGAATTCGAAAGTTGACGCCGCATTCTCTGCGGCTGGGAAAACGCCGAGCAGCCCCCGGCCATGAGAACTGTCGTACGGAGAACTGAAATTATTCAATGTGTTGCAAGCTGGTCTTGCGTTGCCCAATACGGGGCGATTCCGCGTCTCCTCAGGTTCGATCGCGGAAAGCTTGCCACAGCAATGGCGCGATTTATTTCTTGGCTGGCGCCGCAGCAGTCGCCGCCGGCTTGGCTACTGTGGCCGTGGGCGCAGCGGCCACCACAGGCGTGGGGACGGCAGGCGCAGCAGCCGGCGGCGGCGGCGGTACGCCGGGCGCCATCTGCGGCTTGAACGTCTTGCCTTCTGCCTTGGCTTTGGTGGCGTAACTCGCCACAGCCTTGTCTTCGTATTTGGCCTGCAATTCTGCCCCCTTCTTGGCGGCTTCAGCGTTCTTGGTCTTGGCCTCCTCCGCCTTCGCCGGGTCAGCCGGCGGCGCGGGCGGCAGTTTCGCCATCGCCGTCCCGGCGGCGAGTGCGCCTGCGATCAAATAAGCGAGCGATTTCATGTGGTCTCCTTTTTGTTTTGCGGGGCGGCAACCGGCACCGGGCCGCCCGCAGCAGGCGCGGGGGCTGCATTCCTTACCTCATCAAACCAATACTCGTGATGCTCCTTGGCCCAGGCTTCATCCACGTAGCCTGTCTTCATGGCATTGAAGGCGCCCTCCATGCCCACCGTCCCCATGTAGATATGACCAAGCGCCATCGACATCATCAACACCGTGGCAATCACATGCACGAGATTGGCTGTTTGCATGACGAACCGGCTCTGCTCAAAGTTGGGAAAATCAAGCACGAGACCGCTCAAACTGGAAGTCATGCCCAGTACCAATACGCCGATCCAGAACCACACTTTTTCGCCAGCGTTGAAACGGCCTGACGGCACGTGCTCACCTGACACCAGGCCACCGCCTTTGGCGATCCAGATCGCATCACGCACGGTCGGCCAGTTGTCGCGTACAAACGTGAAGAACATGATCACGACGGCGACCGAAAACACCGGGCCAACAAAGTTGTGCATATTCTTGAGCAGGATTGTCAGCCAGGCAAACAGCGTGTGACCAATCACTGGCAATAGCACAAACTTGCCGAACAACATCACCAAGCCCGATATGGCGAGAATCGAAAACGAGATCGCCACCGTCCAGTGGACCGTGCGCTCAAACCCGGTGAAGCGGGGCACCAGGCGCCCGGTGGGCTGCGCCTTGAGCTTGATCGTACCTTTCCACAGGTAGAACAACATGCCTGCGCCAAGCGCGCCCAGAAACAGCAAGCCGCCAAGAGGAATGATCTGGTTGTTGCGACGCTGCCGCCAGGTTTCCCCACCGGATTGCACCAGCACACCGGCTTCCAAGCCGCGATCCGTTGTGTAATGCGGCTTTTCAGAGCGGACCTCACGCCACACCGGCGAGTTGTTGCCCGGCTGCGTTTGCTGGCGGCGGGCTTGCTCCGCCGCGTTAGGGTTTAGCACAGAGTCAAACGTCTGGGCGGGCGCCGTAGGCTTTGCAGTTGCTGCCGGGCTCTGTACAGTCGGAGCAGAACCGGGGGCCGCAGGTACGGTTTGCGCCAGCGCCGCTGATTGCCATCCGCACAGCGCGAGAGCGCACGTTCCGAGCCACGCCGACAAGAGTAGTGGTCTTTTCATGCTCGCCCCTTACTCGGCCCGGTTGTATTCGTTTTGAGCCTGCTGCCGCGTTCGCACCGATTTCTCCCACGCGGACTTGTCACCAGCCTGCCAATTCTTGTCTTGCGAGTAAGCTGATGGGCCCGCGTCGTACGGACGCGCGTCGGGTTTGCCTTGATACTTTCCCTGTTTGTAGGTAGTGGCCTGCCCCATTTGTTGCGCGGAATCGCCGCAACCGGCCACAGCAATCGCCACCAAAGCCGCTCCCACCAACGATTTCCAAACAGTCATCAGATTCACTCTCATGACTTGGGAGCCGCTGCGGGGGCTGCGCCACCCGCCGGTGGTCCGTAGGCGGAACCCCAGCCATAAGCTTCCGAACCTTTGCCGCCACGCTTTAACACCCGCGTGCGATAGATGTCGGCCACGATGTCACCATCACCGCCCAGCAGCGCCTTGGTCGAGCACATTTCAGCGCAGGCGGGCAACTTGCCTTCGGCCAGGCGATTGCGACCGTACTTCTGCCACTCTTCGGCGCTGTGGTCTTTCTCCGGACCGCCGGCGCAGAAGGTGCACTTGTCCATCTTGCCGCGCAGGCCAAAGGCGCCTGCCTGGGGAAACTGCGGCGCGCCGAACGGGCAGGCGTAGAAGCAGTAGCCGCAGCCGATGCACAGGTCTTTATCGTGCAGCACGACGCCTTCGTCGGTTTTATAGAAACAATCGACCGGGCAGACCGCCATGCAAGGCGCATCCGAGCAGTGCATGCAGGCCACCGAGATTGATTTTTCGCCAGGCACACCGTCGTTAATGGTGACCACGCGGCGGCGGTTCACGCCCCATGGCACTTCATGCTCCTGCTTACAGGCCGTCACGCAGCCATTGCACTCAATGCAGCGCTCTGCATCACACAAAAATTTCATTCGAGCCATGTTGTCGTCTCCTTTTTTTGGGTGATGTTTAGGCAAACTTCTCGACGTTGCAGATCGTCGTTTTGGATTCCTGCATCATCGTCACGCGGTCGTAGCCATAGGTGGTGGCGGTATTGACGGCCTCGCCACGGACGATCGGCTCGGTACCCTCAGGGTAAAAGCCCTTCATGTCCTTGCCCTGCCACCAGCCCGAAAAGTGGAATGGAATGAAGCAGGTTTCCGCGTCAACGCGTTCAGTGACCATGGCCTTGACCTTGATCTGCGCCCCGCTTGGCGTCTTGACCCACACCATGTCGCCGTTGCGGATATTGCGGTCGTTGGCGGCTTTCGGGTTGATCTCGATGAAGTTCTCCTGCTGCAACTCGGCGAGCCAGGGATTGGAGCGCGTCTCTTCGCCGCCCCCCTCATATTCGACCAGCCGGCCTGATGTCAGCACCAGCGGGAATTTTTCGTAGGTTTTGTCGGCGATCGCCTTGTCCTGAACCGATTTGAACAGGGTCGGAACGCGCCACAAGGTCTTGACGTCGGCATGGGTGGGGTACTTCTCGACCATCTTCGGCTTGGTCGAGTACAGCGCCTCCCGATGCTGCGGCACGCCATCGGGGAAGTTCCACACCACCGCACGCGCCTTGGCGTTTCCAAACGGGTGGCAGCCGTGCACTTTCATCGCGACACGGATGATGCCGCCAGACAAGTCAGTCTTCCAGTTCTTGCCTTCCGCCGCCGTTTTCTCTGCATCGGTGAGGTCATCCCACCAACCCAATTTCTTGAGGAGGATGTGATCGAACTCCGGATAGCCAGTCGTGATGTCGGCCCCCTTTGAGTGTGAACCATCCTCTGCGAGCAGGCTGACGCCCTCGCGCTCCACACCAAAGTTTGCGCGGAAGTTGCCACCCCCCTCCATCACATGCTTGGAGGTGTCGTAAAGATTGGGCGAGCCAGGATGCTTCATCTCGGGTGTGCCGTAGCAAGGCCAAGGCAACCCGAAATATTCCCCGTCGCAAGGGCCGCCCTTGGCCTTGAGCGTCTTCACATCGAACGTATGCATGTTCTTCATGTGCAGCTTGAGGCGCTCGGGCGACTGGCCCGTGTAGCCGATGGTCCAGACGCCGCGGTTGATCTCGCGCAGGATGTCTTCCACTACCGGCTCTTCGTACTTCCCGCCCATGGTGCTGATTTTTTGCACTGCAATGTTTTGCTTGCCACCGGCCTTGCCGACGAGTTGATCCGCAAACCCGAGCTTCTTGGCCAATTCGTACATGATGGCGTGGTCATTCATCGCCTCGAACACCGGGTCGATCACCTTCTCGCGCCACTGGATTGACCGGTTCGATGCAGTCGCCGACCCTGAACACTCCAGCTGCGTGGCAGCCGGGAGCAGGTAGACCGCCTGATTCGGATTGCGGTTTTCAGAGGGCATCGCAATCATCGCGGCAGTCGCGCTCGGATAAGGGTCGATCACGACCATCATCTCAAGCTTGTCCATCGCCTTTTTCATGTCGAGGCCGCGCGTTTGCGAATTCGGCGCGTGACCCCAATAGACCATCGCCTTGAGGGCCTTTTCCTGGTCGAGCTTGTCGTCGGATTCCATCACGGCATCAACCCAGCGCGACACGGTCGTTCCGGAGCGCTCCATCAAGGCTTGCGAAGCGTACCGCCCCTTGATCCAGTCGTAATCGACGTTCCAGACCTTGGCAAAGTGCTTCCACGAACCGGTAGCGAGCCCGTAATAGCCCGGCAGTGAATCCGGATTCGGGCCAACGTCGGTAGCACCCTGCACGTTGTCATGACCGCGGAAAATGTTGGCGCCGCCACCTGACACACCGATGTTGCCCAGCGCCAATTGCAGAATGCAGGAGGCGCGCACCATGGCATTGCCAATGGTGTGCTGGGTCTGGCCCATGCACCAGACGATGGTGGCGGGTTTGGCCTTGGCCATCATTTCGGCCACTTTTTGCATCTGCGCAGGCGACACGCCGCAGGCCTCTTCGACCTTGTCCGGTGTCCACTTTTCCATTACGTCCTTCTTGACCGCTTCCATGCCGTAAACGCGGTCATTGATGTACTTGGTGTCTTCCCAGCCATTCTTGAAGATCACGTGCAGCAGGCCGAACAGGAAAGGAATGTCGGTGCCGGAACGGATGCGTACAAACTCGTCGGCCTTGGCTGCCGTGCGCGTGAAGCGTGGATCAACCACGATCATCTTGGCGCCGGTTTCTTTGGCGTGCAGTGCGTGCAGCAACGACACCGGATGTGCTTCGGCCGCGTTGGAGCCGATGTACAACATGCACTTGGTATTCTGCATGTCGTTGTACGAGTTGGTCATCGCACCGTAACCCCAGGTGTTGGCGACGCCCGCGACCGTGGTCGAATGGCAGATGCGCGCCTGGTGGTCGCAGTTGTTGGTGCCGAGCAGGGACACCCATTTGCGCATCAAATAGGCCTGCTCGTTATTGTGCTTGGAGGAGCCGACCACAAAGATCGAGTCAGGGGTGTGGTCTTTGCGGATCTGTTCCAGTTTCGCTGCCACTTCGGTCAACGCCGTGTCCCAGCTGATGCGCTCGTACTTTCCGGACTTGTTGTTCAGCTTCATCGGGTACTTGAGACGATGCGAATGCTCGGTCATGCCGTGTTCGCGGATCGATGCGCCTTTGGCGCAGTGCGCGCCCAGGTTGATCGGCGAATCGAACACCGGTTCGTGACGCACCCAAACACCATTCTTGACCACAGCATCAATTGCGCAGCCCACCGAGCAGTGGGTACACACGGTGCGCTTGACTTCGATCTTGTCGACTTTGGCGCCCTGCGCCCTGGATTCTTCAATCATGGAGAATCCCAGCGTCGAGGCGAACGCTCCTGCGCCGGCGCCCAGGCCGGAGCGCTTCATGAATGCGCGGCGATCCATGGTGCTGTTGAGCACACCACCGAGCGAGCGCGACAGCATGCCTCGCGCGGAAGAAATTTCACCTGCAGATTTACGGGTCAGCAACATGACGGCCTCCTTCAGATCGTGGTGGTGCGGTAATAGTTGCGCACGTGTTCGCTCAACTGATAGCCCTTGCCGGCCGGCACACCGGCCTTGGAGGTTTTCACGGTGGACTCCGTTTTCTTCACGGCCGCCAAGGTAGCGACAGCGGCGACCGATACGGCTCCGGTACCGAGCAGGAAATTTCTGCGCGCCGACGTGGTTTTCTCACTCATGATTGCGTCTCCTTTGGAACTGTTTTGATAAAGCATGCGCAAAGCAATCTGCTACTACATGTTCGTCTTTTGAAGCGCCGGGAAGACCGCGCCCCGCGTTGAAACACAGCACTGGTAGATACCGGCACTCCGAACCACACTCACGACACGCCGCCATCAACAAGAATAATTCTCAACAATTGTGTAATGTTCCGGCAAATTCTTTCAAGTTTTACACTGTCCACTCGAAAAGTTCAACCTCTATCGCGAAATAACATTTCATCAGGCGAGAAACCAGACGGTAATAGCCGGCGCGATCAGATTCCTCTATGGAAGTACAAAATTTTTCGTGCCATGGCTTGAGGTAACTGTTGAAGAAGGCCGCTTGCGCCGGTTCATCATTTTCGCTGCGCCGCACCAAATGCTGCATCACATCGAGCAGCGCCGCAATATGGTCCTCGGGCTCGGTCGCATCGGCCCGCCGCGCCAAGCCCAGCCGCTCCAACTCGTCGCGCAGATGTACCAGCGTCAGTTCCTTGTAGTTCTCGGTAAGATAGTGTGACGCGTAGGCCGATACGGGTGCCTTACCCACGCCGACAAACAAGGTGGTGTATTCGTCCGCAGCCAGTAGCGCATCGATGGCGCGCGACGCTTCCTGCAGCGCGCGCCAGGCCATTGACAGCGGCGTTTCCGACGGCGCCACCAACGCCTCAGCCGTGGCAATCGCAGCGAGCACCGCGGCATCCGGCCCGGCGTAGAACAGGCGCGCCAACAGCGCGTACAAGTCGGCGCGCGCGGCGTCTTCCGGCGCCGGCGGCCGCGCGAACCGCACTGGCTGCGGCGCCGTCATGGCCGGCCTCCCGCACCGCTGCCAGCGCCACCGCTTCCCCCCGTTCCACCTTCACCGCTGCTGCTGCCGGTGCCGCCCAGAATCGACACTTCGTCACGATTCTCCATCATGTCCACCACGCGACAATCCGCGCACATATGCAGACGCTTGAGAGCAACCGCGCCACTGAACATGGAATGCGAAGTAAGTCGTGACGTCATCGCATCGACCATCTGGCGGGTGCCAAATGCCTTGCTGCAGCGCACACAGTGAAACGGCTGCGCCTCATTGAGCACGGCGGGTTTTTTTGCCTCCTCAGCCAGATTGAGCTGCGGCACTAGCGTGATCGCCTGTTCCGGGCAGGTGACTTCACACAATCCGCACTGCACGCAGTTGCGCTCGACGAAGCGCAGTTGCGGCGTCTCCGGGTTATCCATCAGAGCAGATGCGGGGCAGGCACCGACACAGGACAGGCAAAGGGTGCAGGTGTCTTTATTGACCTGCAGCGCGCCGTAGGGTGCGCCCTTGGGTAGCGCAATCAGTTTCGCCGGGATGGGCGCGTGGCGCGCGAGGTGTTCGATGGCAAATTCGAGTGTGGCGCGTTTTTCCGCGGCGACGTTGAAGGTGGCCGCCTTGGCGACCGACTGCGCCGGCGTCAGACGCCACAAGCCACCTTCCAGCGCCGTAACCGCACCCGGGGCATGCGCGTCGCCACCCACCGTCTGCAGATGCGCACCGCTGAACCCGAGCCCGGTGAGGATCGCCTGCCCAATACCCATCTGACGGGCAATTGCGTCTGCGTACTCCGGCGCTTCTTCCCCGGTAAGCAGGACCACAACCTGGCTCGCGCCAAACGCCAGCATCGACAGCCAGGTATCGAGCCCGGTCGACGCAACGTGATGCACTTCAAGCGGAATCACCCGCGCTGGCAAGCCCTTGCCGCGCACCGCAGCCGCGCTGCCGCCCTTGCGGCCCTTGCCATGGGCCGCGTTGCGGCCAAGCTGCTCGATCAACTTGCGCCCCGCCGCATCGTGCAGCAACAGACAGGCATCTGCTCCGCCCGCGGATTGGAAAGCCTTGAGCAGGGTCTTGATGCGCGCGCCGGTGTCCGCCGCCGCCGGGTGCGCATAGGTCATCGCGCCGGTGGGACACACGGTGGCACAGGCTCCACAGCCCATGCACAGATGCGGCTCTACCTTGACATGATTGCCGTCTGCGCGGATCGCCTGCGTAGAGCAGATGTCGATGCATTGGCTGCATCCGGTCTTCTCCGAGCGCGCGTGGGCGCAGACCTTCGGCTCGTAGCGGAAGAACTTCGGCTTTTCGAACTCCCCGACCATGCCAGCCAGTTCAGCGACTGCCAGCGCCTGCTCGACCGGGTCGCTGCCGGGTGCGAAATAGCCCTGTGGCGGCTGCTGCAGCTTGATCAAGGGAACCCGCGAGAGATCGAGCACCAGGTCAAAAGTTTCCTTGCGCGAGGTCGGCATACGGTCAAAATCGATGGCACGTACGTCTCCGCAAGCCTTGACGCAATCGCGGTGACTCTTGCATTTGTCCAGATCGACTTGATACGAAAAGTTGATTGCACTTTCGGGACAGGCATCGATACAGGCATTGCAGCGCGTGCAGGCATCCAGATCAATCGGATTGCGTGTGACCCACTCGGCTTCAAATTTCCCCAGCCAACCGTGGAGCTGTTTGATCTCACCCGAGACCACCGGAAACTGCCGCTCGACCGGCAACACGGCCGCGCCGGCATTGCTGTTCATGAGCACGCAGACATCAAGGCGTCCGGCCAGGCGCTCGGCCCATGCCAGCGCGGCAGGCCCATCGCCAACAATCAAGGTGGCACCGCTTGAGCGGTAGCTCACACCAGGCAGCGCCGGCGGGTCGGGCAACTGCGCCATCGCCAGCAGCGCGGCAATCTTTGGTGTCGCTGCGCGCGCTTCGCTCGACCAACCCCCGCTCTCGCGCACGTTGACGAAGCGCAGCGGCACCTCCCGATGCGCCGAGCCGCTGGCCAACTCCGTGAACAGCGGCGCCTCCTGTGTACAGGCGATCGTGAGCGACTCGACGTTTTGTGCAGCGGTGGCCAGAGCCGCCTCATACGCGCTCACCTCGCGGCGGCACAACTCGTTGTGCACGGTAAGTAGACCAGCCTGGCCGAGTGCCTTGGCGAGCGCGCCGCCATCCAGCGGCATGGTGTGGTTGCAGTTGCAGACGAGACAGTTTGACATTCAGGTATTCCGGGTCAATGAAGCTTTCGAATCGGTCGCGCCAGCGGGACCCATGTCGGGCGCCACAGCAATCGCCACTGCAGGCGTGACGCCTATCGGTTCAACCGGCACGTCGCCATTCTCGGCAGCAAGGAGCGCAGGTAGCTCCGCACCGCCCGCTTGCGCGACGGGATCGGCCACGGTGGTGGCGGGCACAGCGCTTTGCGCGCGCAGACGCACCCGTTCGGCCTCCTCTTCCGCTTCTTCCTTGCTGTAGTCAAACAGCTTGAGCATGCGCGATTGCGCAAGACCGCGCAACATCGATTCGGGGATCGGATCGAACTTGGTGTAATCGTCAATGTAAGTATCGAGCCCGTCCATGACATTGAAGTGCGGGTCGGTAAACAATTTTTTCATCGCCGCATTGCGCGAGGCGAGCGGCACATCTGCCTGCATGAAGCGGCTGTAGTCGGAATCAGGAGTGAGCGTCTCGATAGCGGGCAAATCAGCTGGTGCCGTCAACGGCGCGAGGGGCGCAGGTGCACGCGCCGCCTCCACCGCGGCACGCTGCTGGTCTTGCGCCTGCGCGACACGCGCGTCCTCGCCCTCACGCTGGTCGGGCTCGGCGCGCTTGCGCCGCGACCAGCGGCCCACGAAAGACTCGTCGCGCGCCTGCGCCGCGCCGTTCGCGTCCGACCCGGCGGGATCAACAGCTCGGCTCACAGCCGCGCCTTGTCGCGCGGCGCCAGAAATGAAACCTTCACGCGCTTCTTTTTCGGCTCGGGCTTGTAATGAAGCTGGACATACTCGTCCAGCCAGGTTGCCATCGTGGCGGGCATCGTCACCGCATCCACACGCTCCTGCGCATCCATCCAGCGCGCTGCTTCGTTGTAGCTTGCGGTCACGCTGTGCGGCACCGGGGCCTCGTCGCCCTCTTCCTGCCGCCACATCACGAACACCTTGGGTTCACCGGTTGCCACGTTCAAATAGTAACCCTCGGCTTCATCTCGGTAGAGCGTCACCGCAAAACCTTCGTGCCTCTGAAACTGGCTCTCACCATGGGTTTCCACAAATTCTCCAGCGGCGTCCAGCAGTTCGACACCGGCTGTGCGCCAGGCGTGTGTGACCCAGCGCGAGACGATGGCATAGCGCTCCATGATGACGGCAATGGCGATGGCGGGTTGGGTCAAGGCTTTAACTGATCTCAGATATTGACGAGCTAGAATTCCAACATGGCGTCGGCCAGCGGATTGTCGGGTATCGCGCCACCATGCGCCTGCCCAGGCCGCAAGGGAGTCTCGATTTGAGCCAAAACCCCGATCGCCTACGGCACAAGGAATGCAGCTTTCATGCGTTTGCTATTATCAAGCAATTGATCCCGACGCAGGCAATTCCCCCGTGATTGGCAAGGTTATCCCCCTCAATCAGGCGCACGCCGCCGGCCGCGCTGCGACAGTACCCGCGCACGCCGCGGCACCATCCGGCCTGCTCGCAGACACGCGCGGTCGCCCCTTGCGCGATCTGCGCATTTCGGTGACCGACCGTTGCAACTTTCGCTGCACCTACTGCATGCCCAAGAGCGTGTTCGACAAGGACTACCGCTATCTGCCGCAGGACGCTTTGCTGTCGTTTGAAGAAATCGTCCGTGCAGCTGGCATCTTCGCCGCACATGGGGTCGAAAAAATCCGCCTCACTGGCGGCGAGCCGCTGCTGCGCAAGAACATTGAAGCGCTGATCGAAATGCTGGCCGCGCTCCGGACGCACGATGGCCGGCCGATGGATCTGACGCTTACCACCAACGGCGCGCTACTGCCGAAAAAGGCGCGCGCCCTCAAGGCGGCCGGCTTGCAACGCGTCACCGTCTCGCTCGATTCACTTGACGACGCCGTTTTTCGCGCCATGAATGACGTCGACTTTCCCGTGGCCGACGTGCTGCGCGGCATTGATGCAGCCGTTGACGCCGGCTTCGCCCCGGTCAAGATCAACATGGTCGTCAAGCGCGGCGTCAATGACGCCGACGTGGTGCCGATGGCGCAGCGCTTCAAAGGCAGCGGCCATATCGTGCGCTTCATTGAATTCATGGATGTTGGCTCGTCCAACGGTTGGCGCATGGATGACGTGGTGCCGTCCGCCGAGATCGTGCGCCGCATCAACGCCGCCACGCCCCTGGCGGGAGCCGACGCACACTACAGTGGTGAGGTCGCCGGACGCTGGGCCTATCGCGACGGCAGCGGCGAGATCGGCGTGATTTCCAGCGTCACCCAAGCCTTCTGTTCCACCTGTACGCGCGCTCGTCTCTCGACCGAAGGCAAGCTTTACACCTGCCTGTTTGCGCAATCCGGCCACGACCTGCGCACCCTCATGCGCGGCGGACGCAGCGATGCAGACATTGCAGCTGCCATCGGCCTGGTCTGGAACGAGCGCACCGACCGCTACTCGGAAATCCGCACCGATGCCACCGCAGGGGCGAAGAAAATCGAAATGTCGTATATCGGCGGATAAATGCAGCCCCATCTCACCCACGCCGCGCGCCCGGCAACCTATGAAGTCGACGCCGTCAATGAAAAGGGCGAACATGTGCCGACGCCAGTCGCCGGCGAACATCCGCTGACGCTGTATCTGGACAAGCGCGAAGTCGTCACCCTGATGACGCTTGGCGGCGCGCCTGAAGCGCTGGCGATCGGCTATTTGCGCAACCAGCGCATCATCCCTTCGATCAATGACATTGAGGCGGTGCAGGTCGATTGGGAAACCGATTGCGTGGTGGTCACCACACGCGGGCGTGATTTCTGGGAGCGTAGCGGTCTCGAGGCGCGCATGGGCAAGCGCACGGTGACCACTGGTTGCGGCCAGGGGACCGTATTCGGCGACCTGATGGACGAGATAGATACCGTCACCCTGCCCGCCGCCGCGCGCCTGACCGAAGCGACGCTCTACGCCGTGATGGACAAGGTGCGCAAGTACGAATCGATCTACAAGCAAGCCGGTGCCGTGCACGGCTGCGCGCTGTGCTCCAACAGCGGCGGCGACGCCACCCAGGGGCGTGGCGACATTTTGATGTTTGTTGAAGACGTTGGCCGTCACAACGCAGTCGATGCGATCGCGGGCCAGATGTGGCTGGATGGTCAAGCCGGGGCCGACAAGATTTTTTACACCACCGGGCGCCTGACTTCCGAGATGGTGATCAAGTGCGCACAAATGGGTATTCCGTTTCTGCTGTCGCGCTCCGGTCTCACCCACATGGGCCACGATATCGCCAGCAAGGTGGGCATCACCATGATTGGCCGCTGCCAGGGCAAGCACTACCTGCTGTTCACCGGCAGCGAGCGTTTTGTCAAACTTCCTGAAACCCTGGTCGCATGACGCCTGCCGAGCGCGCCGAGATCACCGGGCTGATTCTTGCCGGCGGCCAAAGCAGGCGCATGGGCGCCCTGGGGCCGGGCACCGACAAGGGACTGATCACATTCAAAGGCCGGCGCCTGGTGGATCACGTGTTTGGCAAACTCAATGGGCAAGTCGGGGGCGTGTTGATCAACGCCAACCAGAATCACGATCAGTACAAAAGCTTTGGTGTACGCGTGGTGTCCGATGCATTTACCGGTCACGCCGGGCCGCTCGCCGGCTTGCACGCCGGGCTCGCGGTGTCGCGACGGCCATTCCTGATCACGGTGCCGTGCGATTCACCGTTTTTTCCGTCCGACATGGTGGCACGCTTGTTCGCTGCCTTGTCCAACGGCAGCGCACAGGTTGCTGTCGCCACCACCGGACAACAACCGCATCCCGTATTCACGCTGGTGCGGCGCAGTGTCTACGAGCATCTTTCCGACTTCATGAAAGGCGGCGGCCGCAAGATTGACGAGTGGTACTCCACCCTCAAAGTCGCGACCGTCGACTTCACCGACGAAGCCCTGTTTGGCAACATCAATACGCCGGAAGAACTGCAAGCCTACGAAGCCGGCACACCGCTGCCGGCACGGCAGCCCAAACGCCGCTTTGAAGCGCCGCTGGTGGAACGGCGCGGACGCGCGGCAGCGCCGGCATCGGCGCATGACGAAGTGCTCGACCAGATTCTCGGTACGGCAGGCGTACCAAAAAGGCAACTCAAGCGCCGCAACAGCGACATCGAGGCGGAACAAGTCAGGCCAGGCGAAGAACGGCGCGCAGAGAGAGCAGAAAAAAAATCAGCGGAACAGACGGAAAAGGGGTCTGACCCCATTAAAGAATTAAAGGAATTAAAGGGGTCAGACCCCTTTACTGCGGACAGCAGTGCCGCTGCGAATAGACGGGCTGCCTCCGTCGAGTCAAGCGCCCCCAGCCTTGCAAGGCGCAACACTTCGCTCGAAACGCTCGTCAGTTGTGTGGACGGCTACGACCCGAACGCCCTCCCGGTGGCCAAGGTCAATGAAGTCATCCGCGCCTTCGTGCGCCCGCTTGAAGGTGTGGAACAAGTCGCCGTCCGCGCCGCGCTCGGCCGTACGCTGGCGCAAGACATCATCTCGCCGATCAACGTGCCCGCGCACGACAACTCGGCGATGGACGGCTGGGCGGTGCGCGGCAGCGACCTCTCCAAGACCGCCAAAGTCACGCTCGAAGAAATCGGCGCCGCGCTCGCCGGCAAGGAATTCACCGGCAAGGTAAGCAAGGGCGAATGCGTGCGCATCACCACCGGTGCAGTGATGCCGCACAGTTGCGACACTGTGATCCCGCTCGAACTCGTCGAGGCCAAGGGCAAGAAGATCACGATTCCGCCCGGCCAGGAAACCGGCGCCAACCGCCGCTTCGCCGGCGAAGACCTGGAAAAAGGCAAGCCCGCCCTCCTCAAAGGCAAGCTCTTGCAGCCGGCCGAGCTGGGCCTGATCGCCTCGCTCGGCATCCCCGAAGTCAAGGTCACGCGCCGCCTGCGCGTCGCCTTCTTTTCCACCGGCAATGAACTCAAATCGCTCGGCGAGCCCCTGAGCGAAGGCGAGGTCTACGACTCGAATCGCTACACCCTCTACGGCATGCTCACGCGCTTGGGGGTCGAGGTCATCGACATGGGCGTGGTACCCGACGACGAAGCGCAACTCGAAGCCGCGTTCCGCTCGGCCGCAGCGAATGCCGATGCCGTCATCACCTCGGGCGGCGTCTCGGTCGGCGAGGCTGACTTCACCAAGCAGATGATGAAAAAACTCGGCGAGGTGGTGTTCTGGCGCATCGCCATGCGCCCAGGCCGGCCGATGGCCTTCGGCAAAATCTCGGACGGCGGCAAGACCGCCTACCTGTTCGGCCTGCCCGGCAACCCGGTCGCGGTGATGGTGACCTTCTACCATTTCGTACGCGGCGCCCTGCTCCACATGATGGGCCGCAACGAGCTCGACCTGCCACTCGTCCAAGCGCACTCACAGGAAGCCATGCGCAAGAAGCCGGGCCGCACCGAGTATCAGCGCGGCATCCTGGAATTCAGGGACGGCACGATGAGCGTGCGCACCACCGGCCAACAAGGTTCGGGCGTGCTGCGCTCGATGTCGGAGGCCAACTGCTTCATCGTGCTCGGGCATGAGCAGGGCAGTGTCAAGGCGGGGGATTTGGTGGATGTGATGCTGTTTGACGGGCTGGTGTAGCGATTGAACGCCCTGAGCAAATCTCTTCACATGCCCTACCGCTGCCGCGACCCGCAGACCCTATCGCGCAGCGCATACTTCAGACGAAGCTGGCGATGACCTACAATTTCCATCGCCCCGCCAACCGGAGACGCCGAATGGACAAGCCTGCCAACTCAAAAGCCCGCCATCGCAACGTCGCCAATACGCTGGCCTCGCTCAAAATCGAAAATCTGCAACCGAGCG
>JANLTL010000489.1:0-3444 GCA_031362905.1 Burkholderiales bacterium
CTCCCACCCCATCACGAGAGCCATTCATGTCACGCATTTCCCTGATCGACGAAGCCGCCCATCCTGAACTTGCCCCTCTCATCAGCAAGATCAAGGCTGAGCGTGGCGGGCGCTTTTTGAACCTGTATCGCACCCTTGCGCACAGCCCGGGGGTCGCCGAGGGCTGGTTGCATTTGTTCACCGAAATCCGTCAAAAGGCCAAGCTCGACGACCTGTCGCGCGAGTTGGCCATCATGGAAGTGGCGATCCTCAACGGCGCCGAATATGAATACAAGGCGCACGTGCCGTTTGCACTCAAGGCCGGCATGACGCAGGCGCAACTCGATGCCTTGCCGGGCTGGCAAGTGAGCGATGCGTTTCCGCCGAAGATGCGTGCCGTGCTCGCCTACACCGACGCCATGACGCGCCAGATCAAGGTGCCGCAGCCCATCTTTGCCGCTGCGCGCGCGCACTTTGACGAGCGCGAAATGGTTGAACTGACCGCCACGATCGGCGGCTACAACCTGGTGTCGCGCTTTCTTGAAGCGATGGAAATGCCGCACGAAACCGGTGTGCTCAAGGCGCACGACTAGGAAAACCTTGCACCGGCCAGTGACTTGATCATGCAAGCCCGCGTTCAGCCAAAGTACGACGCCATCCTGTTCGACCTGCTCACCGGCCTGCTCGATTCCTGGAGCGTCTGGAATCGCGCCGCCGGCTCGGAACAGATGGGGCGCACATGGCGCGCCCAATACCTGAAGCTCACTTACGGCTGCGGCGCCTACCGCCCTTACGAAACCCTGGTGCGCGAAGCGGCCTTGGGCGTCCAACTCGAAACCCGCCACGCAGATGCGCTCGATGCGGCGTGGGGAGAGCTGCAACCCTGGGCCGGCGTGACTGACCTGCTGCTCACGCTCAAACAAACGCATCGCCTCGGCGTTGTCACCAACTGTTCGCAACGCCTCGGCCTGCTGGCAGCCGCGCGGGTCAAGGTGCCTTTCGACGTGGTCGTCACCTCCGAACGCGCCGGCTATTACAAACCTGATCCGCACCCCTACCAGATGGCGCTTGACGAACTGGGCTTGCCGGCCAGTCGCGTGCTTTTCGTCGCCGGTTCCGGCTTCGATCTGTTTGGCACCGCCAGCGTCGGGCTCGACACCTATTGGCATAATCGTGTCGGCCTCACTGCCCCTGCCGGCGCACCCAAGGCCCTGCAGGAATCCCCTTCCCTTGAAGGCGTGCTCGCGCTCCTTGCTTGAGCGCAAAGCTCCTGATGATGCGACTCGAAGACCTCGAAACCCCCGCCCTGCTGCTCGACGCGCCCAAGATGGAACGCAACATCGCACGTATGCGCGCGCGCATGGCGGCCCTCGGCGTATCGTTCCGCCCGCATCTCAAGACCGGCAAGAGCATCGATGTCGCCCGCCGCATGTTCGAGGCCGCCCCCGGCAACCACATCGGCCCGGTCACGGTCTCGACGCTCAAGGAAGCCGACTATTTTTTCAGCCACGGCTTCACCGACATTCTCTACGCGGTAGGCATCGCGCAGAATAAACTCAAGCACGTGGCCGACTTGCGCGCGCGCGGGTGCGATCTCACGATCATTCTCGACAATCTGGAGGCGGCAAACATCGTCGCAAGCTTCGCCGCCGGCCAAGGCAAGCCGATTCCCACCCTGATCGAAATCGACAGTGACGGCCACCGCGCCGGCGTACCGCCCGAGAGTGATGACCTCATCACCATCGGCCGCATGCTCGGCACCTCGCTGGCCGGCGTGATGACCCACGCCGGCGACTCCTACAACTGCAGCTCAGTCGAGGCGATCCGTGCCATCGCCGAGCAGGAGCGCGCCCTTACGGTGCGCGCCGCCGAGCGCTTGCGCGCAGCCAGTCTGCCCTGCCCCGTCGTCAGCGTCGGCTCGACCCCCACTGCGACTTATGCCGAAAAGCTCGACGGCGTCACCGAAGGGCGTGCCGGCGTGTTCGTGTTCTTCGATCTGGTGATGGCCGGCATCGATGTATGTCAGGTCGATGACATCGCCCTCTCGGTGCTCGCCACCGTGATCGGCCATCAACGCGACAAGGGCTGGCTCATCACCGATGCCGGCTGGATGGCCATGTCACGTGACCGCGGCACCGCCAGCCAGCGCATTGATCAGGGCTATGGCCTGGTGTGCGATGAGGCTGGTGTGCCGATTGACGGCCTCATCATGTCCGACGCCAACCAGGAGCACGGCATCGTCTCGCACCGCTCCGGCATCGCATCCGATACACCCCTGCTGCCGGTCGGCACGCGCTTAAGAATCCTGCCCAACCATGCCTGCGCCACCGGTGCCCAGCATCCACGCTACCACGTGGTTGCGGGGCAGGATCTGGCTGTAGAAGCGCTCTGGGAGCGGTTTTCCGGCTGGTAGCTGCCGCAGATTCGCTGTGGAAGCGGCTCCTGGCCCGATAGGCGTTTCAGAAGTTGAACATCCCGCACCGGCTTTCAGGGCAGCGCATCAAGCACGAGTTGGGTTTGCGTGACCACCGCACAAAGTTTGCCCTCCGCATTGCGGATCGAGGTCTGCCACACCATCGTCGTGCGGCCGCGATGCAACGCAATTGACTCACCCGTCACCCACGAGTTGACGCGCGCGCCGGCAATGAACTTGGTGGACGAGTCCGTCGTGACAGTGCGTTTGCCTTTCGGCAAGTTGGCGACCGTACCGACTGCGCCAAGCGTGTCGGCAAATGCCATGTAAGCGCCGCCATGCAATATGCCGCCAGTGGTGCACAGATTGGCACGTACCGTCATCTCGGCGAGTACCCGTTCGGGCGTCACCTCCAGCAGCCGGACACCGAGCAAGCCCGGGAACAGCGTACCGAGACGGCTTTGCAGAAGAGTCAAGTCCTCCATGGTGCCTCCTTGAGTCCGTTTATTCGCGCCAGTGACGACTGGATTAAACCAGACTGGATCCGCCAAGGACAACTCAGCCCGGCTGCGGCCCCTCATACCCTTCGATGATGACCATGTCGCCCTGAGATTCCGGCTGGCGCAACTTGATCGCCGCCTGGTAGTCCGCCGAGCGATAGCAATCGAGGGCGGCCTGATACGAGGGAAACTCGATGACGGCATTGCGCGAACGGCTGCCGCCTTCCGGGTTTTCAAAGCGTCCTCCACGTGCCAGGAACCGCGCACCAAATTGTTTGAGCGGCGCCGCATTGGCGGTCACATAGGCCTTGTAGCCTTCCATGTTCGCGACGTCGATCCGGACCACCCAATATCCTTTTGCCACGGCACTCTCCTCGCCCCTGTTTGATCGCGCGTAAACCTTATTACGCTGCCAGATAGCCTGGCCAAGTCTTGAATTGTCTCTCGGGCACGCACATTAGGGCACTATCTTATAGAATCAAGAAAACCAACGAGAGCCCGACATCGTTTTGTCGATTTCAAATCAACCGTGATTGTCCGCGATCCACATGG
>JANLTL010000502.1:0-21226 GCA_031362905.1 Burkholderiales bacterium
CTCCCACCACACCACCAGGCGCTCGCCGATAAAGTTCGCGGCCAGCACCCCGGTGATGAACACCAGCAACAGCGCCATCATCAGGCCGAGGCCGGGGATGTGCTGGCGCTCGATCACGTCGGGAATCATCCACGACGGAAATACGCCGTCCATGGTGGTCACAATCAGGCGGATCACCCAGATCGTGATCGCCAGCGGCAGCCAGATCAGCAGGCCGGTAATGAGATATTTTTTGAACACGAGGCGGCTGCGACGGCGGCGGCGCGAATGAAGAGAGGCAGATCAGGCAGCCTTGGCATCACCGGAAGAGGATGACGAAGTTGAGGTTGAGGTGCTCGCAGTCGTACCCGATGCGGTAGAACTCGCGCTTGCCGTATCAGGCTTGCTGTCGCTCTTGGACTCATCCTTGGCATCTGACTTGGCGGCGGCACCACCTTCGGCGCTCTTGCCGTCACTCGCGCCATCATTGCCGCTCTTTGCGTCTGAATCCGATTTTTTCGCATCCTTCTTGCCGCCATCCCGAAAATCGGTGACGTACCAGCCACCACCCTTTAACTGAAACGGCGGTGCCGACAATTGCTTGGTATAGGCGGCAGCACCGCAAGATGGGCAGACAGTGAGAATCGCATCGGCCATTTTTTGCAAATGGTCCTGGCGGTGCCCGCAGGCATCGCAGGCATAGGCATAAATTGGCATGGCAGCGGAGAAAAACCTAAAAAGAGTTGACGAAACAGAACCTTAGATTATATCGCAAAGCAACAAAAAACCGCTCCCAGACCGCTGGAGCATTGACCGGAGAGCGGTTTGTTGCAGGGGCAGCTGGCGCGCCCGCCCCAGCGGATCAGGACGCGATCAAAACGGAATATCGTCGTCCATGTCGTCGAAACCGCCTGCCGGCTTCTTGGCGGCGGCGGGCTTGGCAGCGGCAGGCGCACGCGCGCTGCTGCTGCCACCGTCGTCATCCGGACTCGGCCCACCCATACCTTCGCGGCTGCCCAGCATTTGCAACTGATCGGCGACGATTTCGGTGGTGTAGCGGTCAACGCCTTCTTTATCCTGCCACTTGCGGGTGCGGATGCGGCCCTCGACATAAATGGGCCGGCCTTTTTTCAGGTATTCGCCGGCGATTTCAGCCAGACGGCCATTGAAGATGATGCGGTGCCACTCGGTTTCTTCCTTCTTTTCGCCGCTGGTCTTATCCTTCCAGCTGCGGGTGGTCGCGATAGTGACATTGGCGAAGGCGTCGCCGGAAGGTGCGTAACGCACTTCGGGGTCTTTGCCGAGATTGCCGACCAGAATGACTTTGTTAACGGATGCTGCCATGATTGAGTTCTCCTTCACGAGAAATCGCGCCCGCCGCAACCTGCCGTTTTTGCGGCTCGCGCATCGAAAAAGCGGCGATGAACCAGACCAACATCATCGCCGCGCCAAAAACAAAGACTGATTCTACACCTGAATATTTGACCAGTATACCCCCCAGCACCCCGCCCGCCGACAGGCCCAGCGCCTGGGTGGTGTTGTAGACCCCGAGGGCTGCGCCTTTGCCAGCCGGCGGCGCTACGCGCGAGACCAGCGACGGTAGCATTGCCTCCAGAATGTTGAAGGCCACGAAGAAAGCAAACAGCAGAAACACCACCCATGCAAAGTGGTGCACACCTTCAATGTAAGCGGCTTGCACCAACGCCATCAGCGCTACCGCGCCAAGCAGCACGGCGCGGCTCTTGCCACGCTTCTCGCCCCACATGATCGGCGGCATCATCACCGCAAACGAGAGCAGCACTACCGGCAGATACACCTGCCAGTGCAAATTGACCTTGAGGGCGCCGGTCTCGACCAGTGCCAGCGGAATGACTACGAACATCGCCATTTGCACCACGTGCAGACAGAAGATGCCGATGTTGAGGCGCACCAGATCCGGATTGGTGACGATCGATGCGAGCGATGGGCGCACCACGTCCGGACCCGGCGCATGCAGGGCCGCACTTGCAGGCGGCACCAGCCAGATCACCACCGCAATTGCCGCCAGCGCGAGCACGCCGGTAAGGTTGAAGATGCCATTCATGCCGATGCCGGCGTAGAGAATCGGCGCGCCCACCAGGGACAACGCAAAGGTCAGGCCGATACATGCGCCAATCGCTGCCATCGCCTTGGTGCGGTGTTCCTCGCGCGTGAGATCAGACAAAAAGGCGGTGACTGCTGCCGAGATCGCGCCTGCCCCCTGAATTGCCCGGCCGATCATGGTGGTGTAAATGTCGCCCGGCATGGCGGCAATGAAGCTGCCGATGGCAAACAGCACCAAACCAAAAATGATCACTGGCTTGCGCCCAAACCGGTCCGAGGCCATGCCAAACGGGATTTGCAACAGCCCTTGCGTCAGGCCATAAATGCCGAGCACCCAGCCTACCAGCGTGATGTCGTAGCCCGGCAGGGTTTTGGCATGAATCGCGAATACCGGCAGGATCAGGAAAAGCCCAAGCATGCGCAGGGCAAAGATCGAGGCCAGCGAGAACGCCGCGCGAATTTCCAGTGATGACATTGGCGTGTACTGCGGCGCAATCGAAAGAGGGAAACCGTCCAGTGTTGACGGGCAGGCCGGGCGGTGCGGAAATGCGGGTGGTGAGACGTAAAGACTAATCCGCTATAGTAGCAGGTTGCCCCTGTGAAGCCGCCGCACATTGTGCGCCGGACACAGCGTGAGCCACACTCGAAATGAAAAGCGAAACGCCCGCATGAACGACACCATCCGCATCCGCGGCGCACGTACCCACAATCTCAAAAACGTCAGCCTCGATCTGCCGCGTGACAAGCTGATTGTGATTACCGGCCTGTCCGGCTCGGGCAAATCGTCGCTGGCGTTTGACACGCTGTATGCCGAAGGCCAGCGACGCTATGTCGAATCGCTGTCTGCCTATGCACGCCAGTTTTTGCAGTTGATGGAGAAGCCCGATGTCGATCTGATCGAGGGTTTGTCGCCAGCAATTTCGATTGAGCAAAAAGCCACCAGTCACAATCCGCGCTCTACTGTCGGCACCGTCACCGAGATTCACGACTACCTGCGCTTGCTCTACGCGCGCGTCGGCACGCCTTACTGCCCCGAGCACAATCTGGCGCTCAATGCACAGTCGGTGTCGCAGATGGTTGATCACGTGCTCGCGCTGCCGGCTGATACCAAGCTGGCGATCCTCGCGCCGGTGGTGAACGAGCGCAAGGGCGAGTTCATGGATTTGGTCGACGATCTGCGCGCGCAGGGCTTTGTGCGCCTGCGCGTCGACGGCGCGCTGGTCGAGATCGACGCGGTGCCGAAGATGAAGAAAAACTTCAAGCACTCGATCGCCGTGGTGGTGGACCGCATCAAGGTGGGCGCTGACATGAAGCAGCGCCTCGCCGAATCGTTCGAGACCTGCCTGCGTCTTGCCGAGGGGCGCGCAGTCGCGCAAGAGATTGAGGGCGGAAGAGAACATTTGTTCTCCGCCAAGTTCTCCTGTCCGATCTGTGGCTACTCGATTGCCGAGCTGGAGCCGCGCCTGTTCTCGTTCAACAACCCGATGGGCGCATGCCAGGCCTGCGATGGCCTTGGCAACATCCAGTTTTTCGACCCCAAACGCATCGTCGCGTTTCCCCATTTGTCACTGGCGAGCGGCGCAGTCAGGGGCTGGGACAGGCGCAACCAGTTCTATTACCAGATGCTGCAATCGCTCGCGGCGTTTTACAAATTCGATCTTGAACAGCCGTTCGAGAAAATGCCGCAGGCCGCGCAGGACATCATCCTGCAAGGGTCGGGCAAGGAAAAAATCCCCTTCCATTACATCAACGAAAAGGGACGCACCGTCATTCGCGAGCACGTATTCGAAGGCGTGATTCCCAATCTCGAGCGTCGCTACAAGGAGACCGATTCGCAAACGGTGCGCGAGGAACTGGCCAAGTACATCAGCAACAAGACCTGCCCCGATTGCAAGGGGTCACGCCTGCGTGAAGAAGCGCGCAATGTGCGGGTTGGCGGCGAGACCATCTACAGCGTGTCGGGCAAATCCCTGAAGGAGGGCCTGGGCTTTTTCAAGCAGCTCGTCCTCGACGGCCACAAGGCGCAAATCGCGGAGCGCATCGTCAAGGAAATCGGCGCGCGCATGAGTTTTCTCAACGATGTCGGCCTCGACTATCTGTCGCTCGACCGTTCCGCCGAGACGCTCTCGGGGGGCGAAGCACAGCGCATTCGCCTGGCATCGCAAATCGGCTCCGGCCTGACCGGCGTCATGTATGTGCTTGATGAGCCTTCCATCGGCCTGCACCAGCGCGACAACGACCGCCTGCTTGGCACCCTAAAACACCTGCGCGACCTCGGCAACACGGTGATCGTGGTCGAACACGACGAAGACGCCATCCGCGCCGCCGACCACGTGCTCGACCTCGGCCCCGGCGCCGGCGTGCATGGCGGCGAGATCGTCGCGCAAGGCCTGCCTGCCGAGATTGAACGCAATCCGAAGTCCCTTACGGGGCAGTATCTGTCAGGGAAAAAGAGCATTGCGATTCCGGCCAAGCGCACTGCGTGCGACCCCAAACGCATGTTGCAGGTCGAAGGTGCGCGCGGCAACAACCTCAAAAACGTCACGCTCAATTTACCCGTCGGTTTGATGACTTGCGTCACCGGCGTCTCCGGCTCGGGCAAGTCGACGCTGATCAACGACACGCTCTACAACCAGGTCGCGCACCATCTGTACGGCGCCAACGCGCCGGCGGCCGAGCACGACCTGATGCATGGGCTGGAACATTTCGACAAGGTGATCGCAGTCGATCAATCGCCGATTGGCCGCACACCGCGCTCCAATCCGGCCACTTACACGGGGTTGTTCACGCCGATCCGCGACTTGTTTTCGCAAACACCGTCATCGCGCGAGCGCGGCTACGAACCCGGGCGCTTCTCGTTCAATGTAAAGGGCGGGCGCTGCGAAGCCTGCCAGGGCGACGGCGTGATCAAGGTCGAGATGCACTTTCTGCCCGATGTTTATGTGCCCTGCGACCTGTGCCACGGCAAGCGTTACAACCGCGAAACGCTCGACGTGCAATACAAGGGCAAGAACATCACCGAAGTGCTGGAGATGACAGTCGAAGACGCACATAAATTCTTCGAGGTGGTGCCCGTCGTGGCGCGCAAGCTAGCCACCCTGCTTGACGTCGGCCTCGGTTACATCAAGCTTGGCCAGTCAGCCACCACCCTTTCAGGCGGCGAGGCGCAACGCGTCAAGCTCTCGCTCGAACTCTCCAAACGCGATACCGGTCGCACGCTCTACATCCTCGATGAGCCCACTACCGGACTGCACTTCGCCGACATCGCCCTGCTGCTGCGCGTGCTCAACCAGTTGCGCGACAACGGCAACACGGTTGTCATCATCGAGCACAATCTCGACGTGATCAAAACCGCCGACTGGCTGATCGATCTCGGCCCCGAGGGCGGTGACGGCGGTGGGCGTATCATCGCCGAAGGCACTCCGGAAGAGGTGGCGCGTGTCAAGGGCAGCTACACCGGCCACTACCTCGCGCCGCTGTTCAAGGAGCGCAAGAAGGCGGCGTGAAGATGAGGTTTGACTGAAGGGGTTTTCTCAACCCATCACGCCAGAACCTTTGGTGGATGCGGCCTGCAGGCCATCATGCCATGAAGAATGGCTCGTACCAACGGTTTTGACCAGGAGGACGAAATGAAATTCACATTCTCAAGCGCAAGAATCATCGGCGTCATGGCGTTGGCCCTGCTGCTGCAAGCCTGCGGTACGCCCTACGCGACGGTCAAAAATCCGCGCGGTGACGAAGTGATGCTGCTCGGCTACGACCCGGTGGCTTACTTCACCGCGGGCAAGCCGACGCGCGGCGACAAGGCGATTGCCTCGACGCTGCCGAACCGCACCTATTACTTTGCCTCCGCCGCCAACAAGCAACAGTTCGACGCCAACCCGGCCAAGTTCGAGCCGCAGTATGGTGGCTTCTGCTCTTCGGGCGCGGCGTTTGCCATCAAACTCGGCAGCGACCCGGCCTCGTGGGAAATCTATCAGGGGCGCCTGTTCATCTTCGGCGACATCCTCGGCCACGAAGCGTGGAAGCTCGACAAGGACTGGAACATCAAGTATGGAGACCAGGTCTGGCCCGAGATCAAGGATGCCGGCTGGCGCGGGCAATCGCTGTCACGCTACATGAACAAGGTGCCCTGGTACAAGAACAGCAAGGACATTCGCGACGAGTACGACAAGAAATACGGCGGCAAGCCCTGGCCAAGCTACGACGTCGGCAGCATGTTCTCCAACCTGTTTACCAAACTGCCAGGTTGGCGCGCCGCAGAAGGGCACAGCCAGCCGGCGGTGGGGTATCCCGACTAGGAACCGTTACCGGATGTGAGTGTCCATGATCATTCCACCCAGGCCAGACGGTTCGAACAATCAGGCCGCCGAAGATTTCGTCACCGCAGCGCGCGAGGCGCTGGCGATTCAAACGATCACGGAGCGCAAATTGGCGCGCTCCGAAGATGACGCGTGAGCGTTCGCGGCGGTCACGTCGCGCCTGGCCAATGCCAACGGCGTGTACCGCGGGCCGGTATGGCACATGACGGTAGCCAGGCACATGCAGGATTGATTCCGATGAACCTCCCCGCCGACATCCTTGCCCGCGTTGCGCGGGATTTTCCGGCGCCAGCCGATCGTGAGCAGGTCCTCAAGGAGCTCACTGAACTCGATGTGAATGAGCGGGATCGCATTGCGCGCTGCGTGTTGTTCTGCGCCGCCGGTGACATGAACCAGTTCCGCGACATGGTGGCGCTGGCTCGACTCGACTACCGCGATGTCATCATGTCGGCCGAGTATGAATATCCCTCGTACAACAGGGTGCGGAGTTTCATCGAACCGTTCGCAACTTGATCGCCCCCCACCAGGATGCGCTCGCAATGAACACTCAAACGCTCTGCAAGGCTCTGCTGCAAGACGCTTGCGAAAGCAATATCGCGTTTTATCGAAACATCATCGACGACGAAATACCGGACGCGATCAAGGACCCGCTCTGGAGGCGCGTGGTGGCACTCGCCCGCGCACTGCCACCTGAGCAGCAGCAAATCCTGCTCGACTTTGCCAGGCAGGTAGCCATTGATGCCGTCTCGACAGTGTGCGGCGGCCTCGACGGCAGCACGCCGCTGGGGGGCGCGTATCTTGAACTATCGCTGGTGGATGGCGAGGGGCAACAGCATGCCGGCGAGCTTCAGGAAGCCTTTCTCGAACTGGTGGAGCTTGCCGGCCGATGACGCGGCGCGATATGGAAGGCGCGCTCAAGCTGCACTGCGTGCCCTATCTTCGAAACCTGGGGTTCAAGGGCAGCTTCCCCGACTTGTATCGCGAGGAGAACGGCTTGCTCAGCCTGCTCAATTTTCAGTTCTACTCCTCGGGCGGCAGTTTGTGCGTGAATGTCTCCTACGGCGGCAGGAATGGCGAAAATATTTACTTCAGGAAAGACGCTGAGCCCCGGCATGTAAGGCTTGCGCATACCCGGGTGCGTGCCAGGCTCGACGCGGAAAATCTGATTGGCGACAAATGGTTTTGCTTCGCCGCCACCGATGCAGGAGAATTGCGTGGCGTACTGCAGTCGCCCCGGGACATCGCCATGCAGATCAATCAATTGATAAACGATGTCGCTTTGCCCTGGTGGAGCAGCAAGGCTGAAGCGCCGACATCCGCCGCGGATGGCGGGCCGGGATCAACGCAATTGGACGGCAATGAGCAAGTTTGACGATGCACGCGCACGGCACTTGGGTTTGGGGCCGCCGCCATGGTGGGCCTGGCGATGAGCATCGGCTCTGGCAACCCGCGCATGAGTGCGGGCCGCATCGGAGGGATCGCGGCGGCGTTTCCCTGGCTCCCGGCTGACTACCTGCGCCACCTGACGCGCATCACGCCCGGCCCGCATGCCTATCGTTACGGCGCCCAGTGGCTCGATGGGCCGCAGGTGGCCGAAGCAGCCTTCGGTGCCCAGGTCGGCCGTCTGTTTCCGGAAGCCCGGCTGATCGCCCGCCGCCACGGCAACTTGATCGGCTACACCGGCTGGGCGGCAGGCCATCCGCGCCTGATGGAATGGGGCAGGTCGCAAGAGCGCGTGGTACAGGAATTTGACGGCATCGCCGAGGCCCTGCGCGGCCAGGGGCTGGAGCCCACCGGTCTGGGGCCGGATGCGTTTGGCCGCTTTATCCGTGAAGACCTGGTGCGCTGGAAAACGCTGACGCAGGAGTTGGGAATACGCGCGGAGAATTGAACTCCGGATCGCGCGCCACCCAATTGACAAGGAGAGCGAACACGATGGGACGTCTTGACGGCAAGGTAGCATTCATCACTGGTGCGGCGGCGGGTATCGGGCGCGCCACCGCGATCTTGTTCGCACGCGAAGGAGCGCGCGTGGCGGTGGCGGATATCAATCGCGCCGCCGCAGAGGAAACCGCGCATCTCGCCGGTCATGATGCCATTGCGCTTGAGACCGACGTGAGCGACGAGGCAAGCATCAGCGCCGCGATCGCCGCCACGGTCGAAAAATTTGGCCGGCTCGACGTGCTGCACAACAATGCCGGCGGCTCGACGCCGCAAGACAACACCGTGGTCGATGCGCCGATCGAAGAGTTCTGGCGTGTCATCAAGCTCGATTTGTTCGGCACCTTCCTTGGCTGCCGCTTCGGCATTCCCGCGATCATCCGCTCGGGCGGCGGCGCCGTGATCAACATGACGTCGAACATGGCGCTGATGGGGGTGCCGGGGCGCGACTGCTACACGGCGGCCAAGGGCGGCGTCGCGGCACTGACGCGCTCGCTCGCGGTGGAGTTTGCCGCGCAGCGCGTGCGCGTCAATGCCATTGCCCCATCGGCCACCATGACCGAGCGTTTGAAGAAACTGGTGGCGCTCAATCCGGCCGTGAACAAGCTGGCCGAGTCGCACCTGCTCGGCACGATTGAACCAGCCGACATTGCCAACGCCGCGCTTTACCTCGCGTCAGACGAGTCGCGCGCCATGACCGGCCATGTGATGCCGGTCGACAGTGGCGTGACGATTTACTGAGGCCGTCCACTGAACGGCGCTGCCAGCGGTGCTTGCCGCCAGTTCGCACTGCCACCGTGTCATCAGTGTGCGCCGGGACGGAACCCGGCCCTGCTTATTTCTTTGCTGCCTTGCGCGCGGGTTTGGCGGCCTTCGGCCACACACCGGCCTTGCCCAATGTCGCCATCGACTCGCGTGTGAATTCGGCACGCGGCGCATCGCCGCCGATGACGAACATCAGCACCGACTCCTTGTTCTTCGGGCCTTTGGTCACATTCATGAAGCGCCGGTTGGCGCCGGGCGGAAACGAGATCACGTCGAGCGGCTTGAGATCCACGTGCTCGAGTTTGCCCTTCTCGTTCTCCCAGCTCGCGCGCCACATGCCGGTCATGGCGATGAAGGTTTCATTGGTGTCGTGGTTGTGCAGCAGCGGCCCCTTACCCGGCAGGGTCTTGCAATAGCCGAGGTTGAAGCCTTCGGAAATCTTGATCGCGGCCATGCGTGCGGCGTCGGCGCCGACCGGCGACTGCATGCCATTGCCTTCACCCTTGGGGGGCTGAAACCCAATGACGTTGAACAGGGTGCGCTCGCATCCGGGCATGTTGCTGTCGGGGAGGCCGCCATCGAAACCCTTGAGTTTGGAAAAGCGCGCGACGCGCTTCATCATGTCCTTGCGTGCAAAGCGTTTGCGCTGCAGTTGTTCCTGGTATTCCATCTGGGACTCCTTAAGGGTGATCGATAGGGGAGGGGCGAAATAGTACCAAGCCTTCAGCCCACCATGAACGCCGCCGCGCCAGCCGCGATCATCTCGCCGGCATCGTTTTCCAGTTCCATGCGCACCGAGGCGACCTTGCCGCCGGCGCGCATGACCTTGGCCGAGGCGATGAAATGGGCGCCGCGTCCGGGGCGGATGTAGTCGATGCGCAGGTCAATCGTGCCGATTTTCATGAAGCGGGCCAGTTGCGCTTCCTGTGGCTCATCCCGATGTTTTTTCATCATCGCCAACAACACCGCAAAGCCGGCAATGGCGTCGAGCGCGGAGGCGATCACGCCGCCGTGCAGCACCTTGCGCATCGGGTGGCCGATCAACGCCGGTTGCATGTCGAAACGCATGCGCGGCTGGTCAGGGTTGAATGAGACGATCTGCAGCCCCATCAGTTTCTGGAATGCCACGTCTTCTTCAAACAGTTTCTTGAGGATGGACTGGATGTGCGCGGGTAACAGGGTTTCGCTCATGTTCTCAAAGCCGGGTGTCAGCGCCAGTGCAATGGCGGCTAGATTCAATAGCCAAGTTGTTTGGCCGCGAGGTCTTTCATGATTTCCTCGGCGCCGCCGCCGATCATCATGACCTTGACCTCACGGTAGATACGCTCGGCGCGGGAGCCGCGCATGAAACCGCTGCCGCCCAGAATCTGCACGGCTTGGTCGGCACAGAATTGCATCGCCTGGGTACAGCAGTTCTTGAGCATCGCCAGACGAGCAGCAGTGGCTAGCCCGCCCTCCGCCGCTGGCGCACCCGCAGCCTGCTGTTGCACCTGCCACGCGCAATCGTAGAGGTAGGAGCGCGCCGCATCGATCTTCATCTGCATGTCGACCAGCTTGTGGCGGATCACCTGGCTCTCGATCAAGGCTTGGCCAAAAGTATGGCGCTCACGCGCCCACGCCAGTGCATCGTCGTATGCCGCCTGCGCGAAACCCACTGCCTGCGCGGCCATGCCGAGGCGCTCCATGTTGAAGTTGGTCATGATGACCTTGAAGCCGCGCCCTTCTTCGCCGATCAGGTTGGCGGCCGGAACGCGCACGTTGTCGAAATACAGCGCGGCCGTGTCGGAGGCCCACCAGCCCATTTTCTTGAGCGGAGTGCGGGTGAAGCCGGCGCGGTCACGCTCGATCAGGAGCAGGGACACGCCCGCTGCGCCTGGGCCGCCGGTGCGTACTGCCACCGAGTAATAGTCGGCGCGCATGCCGCTGGTAATGAACATTTTCGAGCCGTTGACCACGTACTCGTTGCCCTCGAGACGCGCAGTGGTCCTGAGCGCCGCGACGTCCGAGCCACCCGAGGGCTCGGTGATGGCCAGCGCACTGATCTTGTCGCCGGCCAGAATGCCGGGCAGCACGCGCGCCTTCATTGCGTCGCTGCCGAAGTGGGCAATCGGCGGCGCGCCGATGGTGTGCGACATCAGGCTCGCGCAGATGCCGCCGGCGCCACACGCCGCCAGCTCTTCGGAAAAGATGATGCGGATGAACACATCAGCGTCGTAGCCACCAAACTCTTCCGGGTAGCCGATGCCAAACAGTCCTGCCGCTGCGGCTTTCCGGTACAACTCGCGCGGAAATGTCTCCGCCTCGTCCCACTCGGAAGCAAACGGCGTGATCTCGTCACGTACGAAGCGCCGCACTACATCACGGAAGGCTTCGTGGTCGGTCGTCAGATACGGGGCGGTCATCGACTTGGATCTCCAGCGAGGCGGCCTGCCGGGTTTGCATGCGCAGGGTGCGCGAGGGTGCTTCTCATTCGGACGTGATCGCCATTTGCCGAACCGCCCGTGTCCATTTGACGGTCTCGTCGCGCACAAAATCACGCAAGGCCGGGCCATCCATCGCGCGCGCTTCGACGCCCTGCTTCAACAGCAATTCCTGGACCTCCTTCTGGCCGATCATGCTGCGTACATGCGCGGCGAGAGCGGCAACGATGTCGGGCGGTGCGCCTGCCGGCGCGACCACGGCATACCAGTTGACGATATCGAACCCGGCAAGGCTGTCAGCCAATGGCGGCAGGGCAGGGAGCCCGGCAAAGCGGCTCGCGGTTGTCACCGCGAGTGCTCGCAGATGGCCGCTCTGCACCAAGGGAATGGTTTCTACCGGCCCGGCGATCATGAACTGCAGGCGCCCCGCTACCAGCTCCTGTACCGCCATCGCGCCGCCCTTGAAGGGGATGTGGGTGGCGCGCGTGCCGCTGACCTGACTGAACAGGCTGGTCGCAATGTGCGCCATGCTGCCATTGCCGGCCGAACCGTAGTTGAGCGCGCCCGAATGGGCCTTGGCATAGGCAATGAATCCCGCGGCGTCCGTCACCGGCAATTGCGGATGGGTGACGAGGATGCTCGGCCCGGTCGCGACCAGCGCCACCGGCGCAAAGTCGCGCACCGGGTCGTAACCGAGTTTTGCATACAGGCCTGGGGCCAGTGCCATGGTAGCGTTGGTGGCCATCAACAGGGTGTAGCCGTCGGGTACCGCCTTGGCCACCGCATCGGAGCCAATCGTGCCTCCCGCACCGGCACGGTTTTCCACGACCACACTCCCGCCCAGCGCCTTGGACAAGTGCTGCGCCACCGACCGCGCGATAACATCGGTACCGCCGCCGGGGGCAAATGGCACCACCAGACGGACGGGCCGCGCCGGGTAGCTCTGGCCAAGCGCGGGTGGTGCCACCCACAGTGCCGCCGCAAGGGTGAACAGACCCGTGATAACCGAACAAACACGCTGCATGGCTTAGCTCCCAATGACTGTCGAATCTAAGTCGACGGAATGAGTTCGGCGAGCGCGATGCCCGACTCGCCTTTGACCGCATAGAGCAGATAGATGCGGCCATCTTCCTCGTAGACCGCCGGATCGCGCAACTGATTGACCTCAAGACTGATGGCGCCGCGGAATGACGGTGCGACCGGCAACTGTGCTCCCTCCCAGTCGGTTTGGGGCCGCAGTACCTCGACGGGTGCGCCGGCGCGCCACGCCTGCCAAGGCCCCGACAGGTCTATGGTCGAACAGTAGATGCGCTCGGGTGCATCGCCGACGCGCGTCCAGAACACCTGCAACTGGTCGCCCTGTTTGAGCACGGCGGTATGGCGCTGCAAGCCCTCGAACAGGGTAGGACCGCGCTCGAAGCCGAAGAGACCATCGCGCGAGCGCAACAGGATGCCGGGCATCGCGAGAGCATAGGTGGTGTCGGCGTGCCGGAACACGCGAAAGTAGGACGGGCCGAGGATTTCGTCGCGCGCTTCGAAGTCGAGGCCATTGGCGGACGTGGCCACCCGCGATCGCTGGGTGCCGTAGGACAACAGGCCGTGAAAATACATCACGATGCGCTGGTTTTCATGGTCGACATGGACATCTGGCGAAGCGATGTGGGCAATCGCCGCGTCTTCGGCTGCAGGCGGAATGCCAGGCGTGCCAGGGGGTGCGCGCCCCGGCAGGCGCCCGTCGTCGTGGGTGGGGGTAGCGGGTGGCGCACTCAGGCGTTGCTGCGGAAACCGCGATGCCTCCAGCGTGAGTGAGCCCGGGCGATGCATAGTCCACGGCCCTTCGAGCGCATCGGCGTAGGCAAGGCGGATGTAGCTGCCCTTGTGGTCGGCGAAGTACAGGTAATAGCGGCCGAGCGGATTGGGGAGCCAATCGGGCACGCGAATCAGCGAGGGCCCCTGCACGTTGGCGCCCATCCGATCGTCCATGTGCGGGCGGATGATCGGGTTGTGCGCCGCGCGGATGACCCGATAGAGCGGCGGCAGTGAAGCGGACATGGGATGGGCTTCCGGTGATCTATTCTGTGAGTTCAAGCTCGCTGCGGACGTGTTCACTGCGACGGTCTCAGTGCGCCCGGCTCACTTGGCCCCAATGATGCCCATGCGTTTGCCGATGATGCCGAGCATGACTTCGTCGGCGCCGCCGCCGATGGATGACAACCTGCCATCGCGAAACGCCCGCGAAATGTGATTTTCCCAGGTGTAGCCCATGCCGCCCCAGTACTGCAGCAAGGCATCGGGAATGGTGCGCGAAAGACGGCCCGCCTTGAGCTTGGCCATCGAGGCCAATTCGGTCACGTCCTCACCACGCACATAGAGATCAGTCGCGCGGTAGGTCAGTGCGCGCAGTGACTCGATCTCGGTCTTCACTTCCGCCAGCTTGTGCTGCACCACCTGATAGTCGAGCACGGTCTGATTGAACATCTTGCGTTCGCGGATGTAGTCAATCGTTTCCTTGAGGATGCGCTCCATGCCGCCCACCGTGCGCGCGGCAGCCCAGAGGCGCTCTTCCTGGAACTGCATCATCTGATAGGTGAAGCCCATGCCTTCTTCGCCGATGCGGTAACGCTGCGGCACGCGCACGTCGTCGAAATGGATCAGGCCGGTGTCGGACGACATCATGCCGATCTTGCGGATTTTTTTGGCGATGCTGACACCCCTGGTCTTCATCGGCAGGATGATCAGGGTCTTGTTTTTGTGCGCCGCGCCCCCCGACGTATTGGCAAGAAGGCACATCCAGTCTGCTTGCAGCGAATTGGTGATCCACATTTTGCTGCCATTGATGACGTAATCATCGCCATCCTTTTTTGCCACCGTCTTGATCGAGGCCACGTCCGATCCGGCGCCGGGTTCCGAGACGCCGATACACGCCACGTGCTCACCGGCGATGGCGGGCTTGAGAAATTCTTCCTTGAGTTCGTGCGAGCCGAATCGCGCCAATGCCGGCGTCGCCATGTCGGTCTGCACGCCGATCGCCATCGGCACACCGCCGCAATCGACGTGGCCAAGCGCCTCCGCCATCACCATCGAGAACGAGTAGTCGAGGCCGGCGCCGCCGTATTGGACCGGTTTGGTCAGGCCCAGCATGCCGAGGTCGCCGAGCTTTTTGAACACCTCGTGGGCCGGGAAGATTTCTGCTTCTTCCCATTTGTCGACGTGCGGATTGATTTCCTTGTCGATGAAGCGCTTCAAGGTGTTCGCGACTTCTTCGTGTTCCTGTGTCATGTGCATGATGGCTCCGGTGCTCTATGCTTGGTTTGTTTCGTCTGAACCGAACAAGTCAGGCGTTGTTTCAAATCCCTCGGCGAAGGCCTCCTGCACCGCCAATATTTCTTCGTCGGTCAACTCCGGAAATTTTGTCGCCCGCTTGGAGTGTGACAAACGTCCCTGTTGGTCATACATCAGCCTTAACAACAAGTCGAGCCGTTTGTCCGGGAGATCAACCACCTCACGAATCAGACTGCGTGCCCGGTCATATTTTTGCAGGAAGTCAATTTCCTCAAGCAGGTCATCTTCGATCGACGAACGCAGCGCCCTCCCCAGAAACTCTGCCTGCGCCGTCAGATCGGGAAAGCGATACGAGCTTTCCACTTCAAGCGGATTTTCCACATGCATTTTGTCGCGGGACTCGTCCAGATCAAATTTCACCAGACGCAATAGCGGTTTGGAAAATTGTTCAAGCGCAGCATCGTATTGGCCGCGATGATGGTTCATGTAAGCCGATACCGGAATGATGAAATCGCGCGGAAGTACCTCACGCCGCGCCAGCACATCATGAATCAGAAACCGGTGGATGCGCCCGTTGCCATCCTCGAACGGATGGATGAATACGAATCCAAACGAAATCATTGCGGCTTCGGCAAGCGGTTCGATGTCTTTTAGATGACTTGGCAGCGCCATCAGACCGCGCATAAGGCTTGAAAGAAATTGCGGGGGTGGACACACATAGTCGACTTTGGGCCGGTATCTGGGCAAACGGCCACCGACGTAATTTTGGATTGCGCGAAATCCGGGCTGCACCAGACGCGAATCCAGGATTGCAAGCTGCAGTCCGGTCAAGCCTGCTTCGCTCAGAATTGCCGGATCCTGACCGGCAGCAGCAAGTGCTTTCAGAAACAATTTGGCGCGCCCCGGGGAAAGCGCCTCACGCTCGATTTCAAACGACGATTGCGTCTCCTTTTCGTAAAGGTAGCCGATGGCGCGTGAAAACAAACGGGGATCAATCGTCTTTCGGTAGGACGCTACGCGCGCTGAAAAATCGACATTCAGATAACTCTCAAGCTCGACGGTGCGCCGGATGAGGGGACAAAAATCCGGAGTGCCTGGAAGATTGTTGAGCACGCGCCAGCGCGGCTCACGCTGTCCGGCAGGGGCCAGCATTTTCTTCTGGTCAAGTACGGGCGCGTAATTTCCCCCGATGTTGACGCTTATCGCCAATGTCTGACCAGTGAACCATTCAAAAAGAAAACCTGCCACGCGTGCATAGCGCCCAGTGGGGGTGCTGGAGATATAACGCGCAAGTGCGGTCTGGTCAATGCGTTTGAAAATGTCGGCAAGCAAATCGAGTGCGATTGGCTCATACCGGAGGGCAAACATCAAATGATCGAGCGGATTTTCTCCAGGCCAGTAATTCGCTGTAAAGCGCGCTGGTTCTTTGTCGTAGGCACCGGGCACGGGTGCACGACCGCGTCCGACAACGGAAAATGCCCGCAGGCGATGTTCCGGGAGGGTGAAATGCTTGGCGAGCCAAGCGTACCCAACGACTTTGAAAGCCATTTTGAAAGAAAAATCGTTTTCTGTGGATAAATATTATCTTATCCACAGAAATTCTACGATTATTTTATAAAATAACTGGGTTGCCTCGCTCCCTCAGGTACGCAGTACCTCAGGAAACGACGCCAGATGAAAACCATCAAACGCCGGTGACTTGGTGCCGTTGCCGGTATGCGGCCAGATGCGTTTGGCGTGCGGCACTGCGCCGTCGATGCGCAGCGCCACGCCGGAGATGAAGGCCGCCGCCGGCGAGAGCAAATACACGATCGCCGCCGACACTTCGCTCTCGGTGCCAAAGCGGCCAGCGGGAATCTGCTTGTAACGCTCGCGAATCGATTTCTTGAACGGCTCGTCGTAGGTGTCGAGGCCACTTGAGGCAATCAGCCCGGGCGCCACCGCGTTGATCCGCACCGGCGCCCATTCGATCGCCGCCGTCTCGGTGAAGTTGAGAATGCCGCCGCGCGATGCGCCTGAATGGCCCATGCCGGGCATGCCCATCCAGATGTCGGCCAGCATGTTGACGATGGCCCCGCCATTCTTCGCCATGGTCTGGTTGTAGACCTCGCGGCTCATCAAAAAGCAGCCGGTGAGGTTGTTGCGTACCACCGCATCCCAGCCCTTGCCGGAGATGTCCTTGAGCGGTGAAGGAAACTGCCCACCCGCATTGTTGACCAGGCCGTCGATGCGGCCATGCGCATCGAGTACTGCAGCCACCGTCGCCTTGACAGTCTCTTCTTCGCGAATGTCGCAGACGTGAATCGTCGCGCAGTCGGGTTGGCCGGTGGCCTCGGCAATTTCGCGCTGTACGGCTTCGAGCTTCTCGCGCTTGCGCCCGACCAGTGCCACACGTGCACCGAGCGCGGCCAACTCATGTGCAGTGCAACGCCCGATACCGGAGCCGCCACCCGTGACGAGGATGGAGTGGCCCTTGAACAGGTGCGGATGAAAGATCGACTGATAGGGCATGACGAAACCTTAAGCGGGAGGGCGTAAATGTAATGGGTTTATGCGTACCGCGCTGCCCGACACCAACTCAGGCTAACACCGCTTTGCCTGCGCGCTGCGGCTCGCTGCAGCCCACTGCGGCCACGACACGACCGTGACAGCAGTGTAAAGTTTTGTTGGTCATACCGCGAAAACCTTTGGTACGAGCGGCTCGCCGACACTCGACGTCTGAAAGCCTTGGTGGTAGACCTTCTCCGGGTGGGTAACTGATACGAAACTCTTTTATTTGAGGCAGTTCAATGTTAATGTAACGCTTCAAGAGCAAAGGCCAAAAGCCTGAAATTCATTGACGTGTTTGCAGAAAGGGTTTGTTTAAGTGATCCATATTCTCAAACTGGCCGGCAACGGTGTTCCGCAGGCCTGGTTGTCGGTCGAAGAAGCAGCGCTGCACTACGCGGCCGGTGAGGTCACGTGGGAGGCCGGGCAGCCCATCGCCACCCTCCATGGAGGTACCAACGCGGCCTCGGGCCGCCGTTCCGAGCTCACCGTCAATTCGATCTTCGGCGTGTCCGGTTTCGGCAAGGTCAACCCGTTCGACATCGTTCCGCTTCTGACCAACGACAAGCTGTTCCGCCGCGACCGCAATGTGTGCGGCTATTGCGCCGAGCATCAACACCCCGGTGATCTGGAACGCGAGCACATCGTGCCGCTGTCGCGCGGCGGTCGTGATACCTGGATGAACGTGGTGTCCAGCTGCCGCCCATGCAACCAGCGCAAGGGTGCCAAGCTGCCGCACGAGGCGCACATGCCGCTGATCTACGCGCCCTATACGCCAAGCCTGTGGGAAGACATGATCCTGCGCAATCGCCGCATCCTTGCCGACCAGATGGAATTTCTCTCGGCCAACCTGCCGCGCACCTCGCGCCTGACGGCGTAGCGCACTGCCCGGGTGATGCGCCGCTTTGATCCGGCGCCGTGCGCACACGCTGATCGCCCTGCGCATCGCGCCCGAATGCGGGCGTGAATGCGCTTGAAGCGGCCGGCACCGCGCTCGGTCTCGCCAATCTGTGGCTCACGCGCCAGCACAACATCCTGTGCTGGCCGGTGGGTATCGCCTGCGTGATCTGTTATGGCTTCGTGTTTTACGAAGCGCGGCTGTATTCGGACCTGCTGTTGCAGGGCGTCTACATCGTGCTGCAACTGTATGGCTGGTGGTTGTGGACGCGCGGTGCACGCCGGCCACGCAATGCACTCATTTCCGATCGTCCCGTGACGCGGCTCTCGGCGCGCGCCTGGCTGGCGTGGATCGTCTCGGCTGCCGGTGGCGCGGCGCTCCTTGGCACGCTGATGGCCACCTATACCCGTGCTGATTTGCCCTACTGGGACGCAACGCCGACGGCGCTCAGTTTGATCGCGCAGTTTCTGCAAGCGAGAAAAGTGCTCGATTCGTGGCTGCTGTTCATCGCGGCAAACCTGTTGTTCATTGGCGTGTACGTGGTCAAGGGCCTGTATCTGACGGCAGGATTGTTTGTGGTCTCTACCGTGTTGGCGGTGTCGGGCTGGTTCGCCTGGCGCGCCGTCCTGCGGCGCTGACGCACCCTAAGCCGCGCTGCGCAACCGCCAAGCCTTCCCACTCGACGCGGCGACGGTCGGCAGGGAGGTACCGAAGTACCGAAGCCTCAAGGCCGGCATGCCTGTAGCGCTTTGTCAGACCTGCGCGCTGCGCAACAACGCGTAGCCGCGCTTGGCCTTGCTGCGCGGTTCTTCCTTGATTTTGAGATCGCGCATGAGCACGTGGGCCAGATACTCAAGCTCGCGGATGTGGCCTCGCTTGAGTTCGATTTCGATTTCGCTGATGCGGTCAGTCTTGCCGCCGGCAAGGATGCGACCGCGGTCAAACGCCAGCTCGGCAACAAAATTGGGCGCGTAGCGTGGAAACGGTTCCACCATCCAGACATCGCGTGTGAACTCAACGCGAAACAGCGGCACCAGCAGGGCCTCACCGCCTGCAATCTTGAGGGCGGCCTTGAGCGGGGTATCGTCGAGCCGGCCAACTTCAAGTGCCGGGCCTGCAACCGGCATTTCCCACTCGCGCCGAATCGAGATGCCATCGCCCTTGCCCTCGGCATCATCGAACGAAGCCTTGAGCGTTTGCACCCAGCGTCGGTCAATCCGCCGCAGCCGCAACGCGATGCGCTGGCGCCGCAGGGCAAAGTCCGGCGTATCGAAGTAAATGTTGGTGACTTTCTTGCGCGCGTAGGGTGCGCCCGCTACCGGATGGTCAAGCACCACATGCTGACGCAACGCCGCAGCGTGGTGCGCGCTGCAGGCGAGTTTGATTTCGATTTCCTGGGCTTCGGCACTCATCTTCTAAAATGACGGGATGAAAACAATCGATGCTTCATTCGGTGCCGCGCTGGCACCCCACATTGTGACCCACAACGCGCAGGCCCCGGATATCGCCCTCGCGCGCGACGGCGCACGCGCCTTGCGTCAATCCAAGATCCGCGAAGTCGCCAACGCGGGCATGGGCCGCGAAGGCGTGCTGCCGTTCTGGTTCGGCGAGCCCGACGAAGTCACGCCGCAGTTCATCCGCGATGCGGCAATCGCGTCGCTCAACGCGGGCGAGACGTTTTATACCCACAGTTTCGGCATTCCCGAACTGCGCCGCGCGCTTGCCGATTACTCGACTCGCTTGCATGGCAGCCTGCATGGCGCCATTGCACCGGACAACATTGTGGTGACCAACTCCGGCATCAGCGCATTGATGATGTGCTTTCAAACGCTGATCTCGCCCGGTGACCGCGTCGTCGTGGTCACGCCGGTGTGGCCCAATCTGGTCGAGGGGCCGCGCATCATGTCGGCGCAGGTCGACACCGTGGCGCTCGACTTCGACGCCAGGCGCGGCTTTACGCTCGACTTGCAAAAACTGCTCGCCGCGCTGACCCCGGCCACACGTCTCGTCGTGCTCAACTCTCCCAACAACCCCACCGGCTGGACACTGACCCGCGCCGAGCAGCAGGTGATCCTCGATCACTGCCGCCGGCACGGCATCTGGATTCTGGCGGACGATGCCTACGAGCGCATCGTGTTTGACAACGCCACGCCGCAGGGCGCTGCGCCGTCCTTCCTCGACATCGCGGCGCGCGATGAACGCCTGGTCTCGACCAACACATTCTCGAAATCATGGCTGATGACCGGCTGGCGCCTTGGCTGGATCACCGGCCCCACCAGTCTACTCAAGGACCTCGGCAAAATCATCGAATACAACACCTCATGTGCGCAGATGTTTGTGCAGCGCGCGGGTGTGGTTGCTGTGACCGGCGGCGAAAGCACCACGCAGCGTTTCGTTGCACGCCTCAAGGGCGCGCGCGATTTTCTGCATCGAGAGTTGGCGCAAATTGACGGCGTCGAAGCGGTGTCTCCGCCCGGCGCACTCTACGCCTTCTTTCGCGTGCGCGGCATGACCGACAGCCTCACGTTTTGCAAGCGCATGATCGATACTACCGGCCTGGGACTGGCTCCTGGAGCAGCTTTCGGGCCGGAAGGCGAGGGTTTTGTGCGTTGGTGCTTCGCATCGAGCGAAGAGCGGCTCGCCGATGGGGTGCAGCGCCTGCGTGATGGTCTGGCGCGCGTGTTGCCGCAATGAGCGTTTGACTCGGGGCAAAGGCAAGCCATGGCACTGACCTTCACGTCAAAAATTTCCGCGAGCATCACCATGCTTGACGCCAATGCCAATCAGGTGCTCGAACTGATCGGCAAGGAGCGCGGCGCACGCGGTGTGATCACCGCTGAAGAAGCGCCGGCCTGCATTGAAAAACTCAAGGCAGCGATTGCTGCGCACGGCGAAGAGCCGATACCTTACGAGCGCCAGGAGCCGGAACGCGCTGCCACGTTTGTGTCGCTCAAGGCGCGCCTGTGGCCGTTCATCGACATGCTTGAGCG
>JANLTL010000587.1:0-11590 GCA_031362905.1 Burkholderiales bacterium
TGGCCCCTCCAAGCCGCGCTTCCAGTTGCCTCCCGGGAGTGTGGACGTGCACTGCCACGTGTTCGGCCCCGGTGCCGAGTTTCCGTATGCGCCTGAGCGCAAGTACACGCCCTGTGATGCATCGAAAGCGCAACTGTTCGCCTTGCGCGACCACCTGGGTTTCGACAAGAACGTGATCGTGCAGGCCACCTGCCACGGTGCCGACAACCGCGCCGTGGTCGATGCACTCAAAGCCGCCAATGGCAAGGCGCGCGGCATCGCCACCGTGAAGCGCAGCGTGACCGATGCACAGCTGCAGGAGCTGCATGCCGCCGGCGTCCGCGGCGTGCGCTTCAATTTCGTCAAACGCCTGGTCGACTTCACGCCCAAGGATGAGCTGCTGGAGATCGCCAACCGCATCAAGCCGCTCGGCTGGCATGTGGTGATCTATTTTGAAGCGGTTGACCTGCCCGAATTGTGGGATTTCTTTACCGCCCTGCCGACCACAGTGGTGGTCGATCACATGGGCCGCCCGGATGTCACCAAGCCGGTCGATGGGCCCGAGTTTCAACTGTTCGTCAAGATGCTGCGCGAGTACCCGAATATCTGGTCCAAGGTGACCTGCCCGGAGCGCTTGTCGGTGGCGGGCCCGCGGGCCTTGCATGGCGAGCGCAACGCCTATCGCGACGTGGTGCCGTTTGCCAAATATCTGGTCGACCATTTTCCGGACCGGGTGATCTGGGGCACGGACTGGCCGCATCCGAACCTGAAGGACCACATGCCCGATGATGGCCTCCTGGTCGATTTCATTCCGCACGTTGCCACAACGCCGGAGCTGCAGCGCAAACTGCTGGTGGACAATCCGACGCGCCTTTACTGGAGCTGATTTTCTGGAGCAAAAGCATGGCCCTCGACAAACCCTATCTGGATGTGCCCGGCACCACGATCTTCGACATGGAGCAGTCGCGCCGCGGCTACTGGCTCAATCAGTTCTGCATGTCGCTCATGAAGGCCGAAAATCGCGAACGCTTCAAGGCGAACCAGCGCGCCTGTGTGGATGAATGGCCGATGACCGAGGCGCAGAAGCAGGCGGTGCTCAATGCCGACCTCAACGCCGGCATTCGCGAAGGCGGCAACATCTATTTCCTCGCCAAGCTCGGCGCCACCCACGGCAAGAGCTTTCAGCAAATGGCAGGGTCGATGACTGGCATGACCGAAGAGGAGTACCGCGACATGATGATCAAGGGTGGCCGCTCGGCTGATGGCAACCGCGTCGTCGGCGAAGGCGGCACTGCGCAAGCGAATCGCCAGCCACAAGGCCACGGCACCGGCAAACTGCTTTGAAAAGAGAGAATTCCATGGCCCGCGTTACCGCATCCGTTTACACCTCCCATGTGCCTGCCATCGGCGCGGCCATGGATCTTGGCAAGACCGAAGAGCCTTACTGGCAGCCGCTCTTCAAAGGGTATGCGCCTTCCAAGCAGTGGCTCAAGGACAACACGCCGGACGTGATTTTTCTGGTCTTTAACGACCATGCGACGGCGTTCAGCATGGAAATGATCCCGACCTTTGCCATTGGCACGGCAGCCGAATACAAGCCGGCGGATGAAGGCTGGGGGCCGCGCCCGGTGCCGGTGGTGAAAGGGCATCCGGAATTGGCATCACACATCGCCCAGTCCGTGATCCAGCAGGACTTTGACCTCACCATCGTCAACAAGATGGACGTCGACCACGGCCTCACGGTGCCCCTGTCGCTGATGTGCGGTGAACAGGACAAAGAGAAGGGTGCCTGGCCCTGTCCGGTGATCCCGTTTGCGGTCAACGTGGTGCAGTATCCGGTGCCCTCCGGCAACCGATGCTTCCAACTCGGCCGGGCGATTCGTCGTGCGATCGAATCGTTTGATGCGCCGCTCAAGGTGCAGGTGTGGGGCACCGGCGGCATGAGCCACCAGTTGCAGGGGCCGCGCGCAGGTCTGATCAACAAGGAATTCGACAATGCCTTCCTCGACCAGTTGATTGCCGACCCGGCGGGGTTGGCGCAAAAGCCCCACATTGACTACGTGCGCGAGGCTGGGTCGGAGGGCATCGAACTGGTCATGTGGCTGATCGCGCGCGGGGCGATGAGTGACATTGGCGACACAAACGCGCCAGGCGGCAAGGCGCCCACGGTACACCACCGTTTCTACCATGTGCCGGCATCGAACACGGCGGTGGGCCACCTGATTCTTGAAAACCAGTGAAGGAGTTGTAATGAAAGTCTGTCTCGCCGGCGCCGGTGCATTCGGCATCAAACATATCGAAGGCATGCAAAAGATCGACGGTGTCGAAGTGGTATCGCTGATCGGACGTGAGTTGCCCAAGACGCAGGAAGTCGCTGCCAAGTACGGCATCAAGCATGTGAGCACCGAATTGGCCGATGGCCTCGCGATCAAGGAAGTCGATGCCGTGATTCTGTGCACGCCGACGCAAATGCACGCCGCGCAAGCCATCGCCTGCATGAAGGCGGGCAAGCACGTGCAGGTTGAAATCCCGATGGCTGACAATCTCAAGGATGCAGAAGCTGTCGTCGCGTTGCAAAAGCAGACCGGCCTTGTTGCGATGTGCGGCCATACGCGGCGCTTCAACCCGAGCCATCAGTGGGTCAACAAGAAGATCAAGGCAGGTGAATTCAAGATTCAGCAAATGGACGTGCAGACCTATTTTTTCCGCCGCACCAACATGAACGCCCTGGGTCAGGCGCGCTCCTGGACCGACCATCTGCTGTGGCATCACGCCGCGCATACCGTCGACTTGTTTCAGTACCAGACTGGAGAAGAAGTGACCGCGGCCAATGCCGTGCAGGGGCCGATCCACCCGAACCTTGGCATCGCCATGGACATGTCGATTCAACTCAAGACCAAATCCGGCCAGCTGTGTACGCTGTCGCTGTCATTCAACAACGACGGCCCGCTCGGCACCTTCTTCCGCTACATCGGCGACACCGGCACCTTCATCGCGCGCTATGACGATCTGTTCAACGGAAATGACGAGAAGATCGACGTGTCGAGGGTCGACGTGTCAATGAACGGCATCGAGTTGCAGGACCGCGAATTCTTCGCGGCGATCCGTGACAAACGCGAGCCCAATTCGAGCGTCGCCAAGGTGCTGCCCTGCTATCAAATTCTGCACAAGCTTGAACAGGGCATGGACTGACAGCGCGCGGCTGCTGAATCCTTACAGGATTTTGGTGCCGATCCACCACGCGACCGCCGCGACGAACGCCGAGCACGGAATCGTCAGCACCCAGGCCCACACGATATCGCCTGCGACCCCCCACTTGACGGCTGAGAGTTTTTTCGACGCACCGACGCCGACGATGGCACCGGTGATGGTATGGGTCGTGGAGACCGGCACGCCGAGCGCGGTGGCGAAAAAGAGCGTCATGGCGCCGCTGGTCTCGGCGCAAAAGCCGCCCACGGGTTTCAATTTGGTGATTTTTTGCCCCATGGTCTTGACGATACGCCAGCCGCCGAACATGGTGCCAAGCGCAATGGTCACGTAGCAGATCGCCACCACCCAACCGGGCAAATGGTCATTGCTCGCTTGCAGCCATGTCGGGAAAGTGCCAGGGTTGGCGGCAGCAGCAGCGATCAGCAACATCCAGATGATGCCGGCGGTTTTTTGCGCGTCGTTGCCGCCGTGGCCGAGGCTGAACAGCGCGGCGGACACCAGTTGCAGCTTGCGGAACAGTCCGTCGATCTTGCGCGTGGTGGCGCGGAAGAAGATCCACGACATCGCGATCATCATGAGTGCGCCAAGCAGAAAACCGAGCATTGGCGAGAGGACGATGAAGAGGATGGTCTTGATCAGGCCGCTTGCGACCAGACCGCCCGATCCTACTTTGGCCAGTGCCGCGCCCGCCAGGCCGCCGATCAGGGCGTGCGACGAGCTCGATGGAATGCCGTAGAACCAGGTGATGAAGTTCCAGGCAATCGCCCCCACTAGCGCGCCGAATACCACATAGTGATCGACGATGGACGGGTCGATGATGCCTTTGCCGATGGTGGCTGCAACTTTGAGCGGGAAGATGAAGTAGGCGAAAAAATTGAAAAACGCCGCCCAGAGCACCGCCCACTGCGGTTTGAGCACACCGGTCGACACGATCGTCGCAATCGAGTTGGCTGCGTCATGAAACCCGTTCATGAAGTCGAACACCAGCGCAAGCAGGATCAGGAACAGCAGGATTTCAAGCGTCATGGCGGGCAATCGCGCGGCAGGCTTGATCGTTCATTGCGCAGGCTGACTCAATCGAACAGATGCGGCACTGCGGCGGCTGGCACTAGGCGTTTTCAACGACGATGCCTTCGAGAATATTGGCAACATCCTCGCACTTGTCGGTGACGGTTTCGAGCAGTTCGTAGATTTCCTTCATTTTGATGATGTTGAGCACGTTCGGCTCTTCGCGGAACAGTTTGGCCATCGCAGCGCGCATGACGTGATCAGCGTCAGATTCGAGTTTGTCGATCTCTTCGCACAGCGCCAATATGTCGGCGGCATTCTCGGTCTTGGGCAGCAGCTTGACAGCAGCTTGCACCTTGGCCGCGCATTGGACGCATATTTCAGCGAGGCGTTGCGCTTCGGGTGTCACCGCCTTGATGTCGTACAGAAAAATCGAGTGCGCCACATCCTCGATCAGATCGAGAATGTCATCCATGGTGGTGATGAGCTTGTGGATTGCATCGCGATCCAGGGGCGTGATGAAGGTCTTGTGCAGCAGCTCGACAGTCTGGTGCGTGATCTTGTCGGCCCGTTTCTCGATGGTTTCAATCGAGTAGGCACGGCGTTCCAGGTTGTCAAAACTTGCCATCAAGGCAGCCAGTTCACGGCTGCCTTCGACGATGGTGTCTGCGTGCTCGTTGAAGAATTCGAAAAACCGGCCCTCTTGGGGCATGAAGCGGCCAAACATGTTTTCTCCTCGCAACAAGTCGTGTCCGCAGGGCGGCACGGCGCGAATTATAGAGGCTCTGTCATTCTGCGGTCATAATCGTGCGATGCATTCCTTCCGTCTTCGAGACATGCCGGCCCGCTGGCGTGCAGTTGCCGTTGTCGCGCGGCGGACACCGATTACACAGGCGCTGACGCGCAGCCCGAACAGATGAATCGGCCCCGCATGTTCTACGGCTGGGTAGTGGTGGGAGCGGCTCATCTGGTGTTGTTCACCATTTTCGGCGTCGCCTATTCGTTTTCGTCTTTTTTCGGCGCGTTGCAGGCCGAGTTTGCGGCCAACCGCGCACAGACCTCTTTTGCATTTTCGTTGTCGATATTTCTGTACTTCGCAGTCGGCATCGGCGCCGGCGTCGTGTCGGACCGCACCCATGTGCGAAAGGTAGCCGGCTTGGGCATCATTGCCCTGGCGCTCGGCATGTTCCTGGCTGCGCGCGCTCCCTCGCTCCACTGGTTTTATCTGGCCTATGGCTTGGGCGTCGGCATCGGGGTGGGCTGCGCCTACGTGCCAACCATCGCTGCCGTGCAACCCTGGTTTGTGCGGCGGCGCGCCCTTGCCGCGGGAATTGCCTCCGCCGGGATTGGTCTGGGCACCCTGATCGGTCCGCTCGCCGCAGCGGCGCTGATCGAAAGCGTTGGCTGGCGCGCGACCCTGACCTGGTTTGCGGTCGCCACCCTGGTGCTGGGTACGGCCGCGCTGTGGCTGGAAAAATCACCGCAGGCGATGCGCATGTTTCCCGACAACAATCCAGCGGCACCGGGTAACCTCGCTGCGTCGGGAATGACGTTTCGCGAAGCGCTGGTGACGCGCGAGTTTCGCCTGTTCTTTTTGGCCGGGCTGGCGATGTCGGCAGCGCAGTTCATGCCATTTGTGCATCTGGCCCGCCATGCGATGGATCGCGGATTCACACTGGCGCAAGGTGCCTTGCTGCTGGGGCTGATCGGCATTGGCAGCTTCGTCGGGCGCTTTGTGTTGACGGGTGCTGCCGACCGCCTGGGCAATCGCAACCTGCTGGCAATCAGCTACGCGGGAATGGGAATCGCATTCGCGTGGTGGCTCGCCACCCTCGCGTTTGCGCCCAGCCTGATCGCGTTGGGCATCTTCGCTTTCGTATTCGGCTCGAGCTATGGCGCGATGGTGGGGGTGTGCCCGCCGCTATGCATGGCGTATTTCGGCGGCAAGTCCCTTTCAGGGCTGATCGGCGCGCTTTATTTTGCGGCAGGCATCGGCAGCCTGTTTGCCCCGACCTTTGCCGGCTGGATGTACGACGTGTCGCAGTCCTACGCAGTCCCGCTTGCGGTCGGCATTGCCGCCAATGCGCTGGCGGCCTGGATCGCGCTGCGCATGCCGGCAGCTTGAGCGGGTTGGCGAGCACGCTGCGGCCGCGAAGTCAGGGCGCAGCGCGCGGCTATACTGCCGCCTTTTTGGAGAATTTCATGGCAGGCTTGATCATCGAAGACATTACCGTAGGCAGCGGCGGCGAAGCAGTGGCCGGCATGCACATCAGCGTCCATTACACCGGCTGGCTGTTCAACGACGGCAAGCAGGGGGCAAAGTTCGATTCTTCCAAGGATCGCGGCCAGCCGTTTGACTTTCCGCTCGGCGCAGGGCACGTCATCAAGGGCTGGGACGAGGGTTTCGCGGGCATGAAGGTGGGTGGCGTGCGCAAGCTGACGATCCCGCCCGAAATGGGCTATGGCGCGCGCGGCGCGGGCGGGGCGATTCCGCCCAATGCGACCCTGTTGTTCGAGGTCGAACTGCTCGGCGTGTAATCCTGCGGCTGCGGCCAGCGCCGCCGTTGGCGGGCGCGGGGTTTCACTGCAGGCGCGCGAGGTAGGAGCGCAAAAAAGGGCCGACTTGCGTCGGCCCTTTCTCAACTGCGCCGGTCACAACGCACCGGTCATATTGGGTACTGCCTGCGGAGGATTACTTGCGCTTGGCAGCGGTAGCTTTCGAGGCAGCCTTGACGCTCTCGGCAGCTTTGCTGGCCACGTTCGACAGGTTGGCTTCAGCCATGTCAAGGGCCTGCTTGGCGATTTTGCTCGCGTTGTCGTAAGCCGAGGTGGCAGCAGCCACAGCGGATTTGACAGCAGCGACAGCGGATTCCGAACCGGCGGGTGCGTTCTTGAGCGACTTGTCGATCAGGGTGGCGAACTCTTTTTGTACCGAGCCCGACTGCTCTTCAGCGGCGCGGCGCAACGCAGTCTGGGTCTCGGTCACGATGCCGTAGACTTGCTTGCTGTAGCTGATCGATTTCTCGACAGCGGGCTGCGTCAGGCTGGTGTTGAAGGCGATGAACTCTTTCGCGTCCTTGACTTCGAGGGCAGCGCGAGTGTTGTAGGCGGCTTCGTCGAATGCGGCTTTGTAGGTCGCGACGTTGAGTTCAACCAGCTTTTCAAAACCGGCGAAACCGGTCGTGGCGACGGCGAAGAAATTGTCAAAACTGGCTTTGCCAGCGGAGGCGAACTGCTCGGGGGTAGCGTACATGGTGATGTCCTTTGAGTGGATGGTCGGGAAGAGGGGGCGAAAACTGGGGCGACGGATTTGCTAATCTTGGCCAATTCAGTAATTGGTGCATTGCAACAATTCCAATTATATGGGCAGGTAAATCAAAGTCAAGATAATTTTGACGCATTGCAGCAAAAATTTCCTATGACATACTTAACTTATTGTTTATTAATGTAAAAATAACTTCTGCAGCCATAAAAGTGAACGAACATCGCATGAAAACGGAAACAGATCCGGGTGAGGGTGCAGCGCAAAATTCCGGTATCAGGCAGGCGCGACTTGCGTGATGGCTCGACCAGTCATCTCCTCTCACCAGACCTGGGCGGCTTTGGCCACGGCTGGCGCCATGCCGATGCTTTTTGTGCTGCTTTGGGCGACCGGGTTCATCGGGGCCAAGCTCGGCCTGCCCTACGCGCCGCCCCTCAAGTTTCTGCTGTGGCGCTTCGCGGTCGTGATCGTGCTCATGACTGCGATCGCGCTCGCATCGCGCGCGTTGTGGCCGCGCGGCGTGCAGCTTTGGCATGTGGCGGTTGCTGGCTTGCTGCTCCAGGCAGGTTATCTTGCCGGTGTATTCATCTCGCTCGATCTGGGCATGCCGGCCGGGGTGTCGGCCTTGGTGGTGGGATTGCAGCCCATCCTCACGGCGGTATTTGTGGCAAGCACCCGTTCGTCATTGCGCGAGCGTATCGGCCCGCGCCAGTGGGCGGGTTTCGTGCTGGGCTTTGGTGGCGTTGGATTGGTGGTGTCGAACAAGCTGGGCGCCGGCGTGTTCGGTTGGCCGGCATTCGTCTCGGTCGTGATTGCGCTGCTATCGATCACTGCGGGGACGCTCTACCAGAAGCGCTACTGTGGCCAGCAGGATTTGCGCACCCAGTCGGTGGTGCAGTTTCTTGCCGCCGGCACGCTGCTACTGCCGCTGGCGCTGGTCTTTGAGACCCGCGCGATCGAGTGGACCGGCACTTTTGTGTTTGCGCTGCTGTGGGTGGTACTGGTGTTGTCGCTCGGCGCGATCACGCTGCTCTTATTGCTGCTCCGGCGCGGTGCCGCGACCCAGGTATCGAGCCTGATGTACCTGGTGCCGCCGGTTACCGCATTGATCGCCTGGGTTTTGTTCGACGAGGCGCTCACCCCACTGGTATGGGTCGGCATGGCGTTCGCGGTCGTCGGTGTGGCGTTGGTCGTGCGCGCGCCAGCACACGGTGCAGATGGTTAAACTGCGCATCGTTGCGACCACCATTTACCGAAGGAAAGTTCATGTCTGACCAGCGCATCGTCGACCATGCCATTACCAGCCGCCGCTCCGTGCGCGGGTTTCTGCCTACCCCGGTACCGCGCACGACCATCGAGGAAATCCTCGCCGTTGCGAGCCGCGCTCCCTCTGGTACCAATATTCAGGAGTGGAAGGTCTACGTGCTCACCGGCGCGGCCAAGCAGAATCTGACCGCCAAGATTCTCGCGGCGCATGACGAAGACTACTCACGCAAGCAGCGCAAGGAGACGCCCCTGCATACGACCGAATATGAGTACTACCCGCGCCAGTGGTTTGAGCCCTATCTAGGCCGCCGCCGCAAGCTCGGCTGGGATCTCTACGGCTTGCTCGGCATCGGCAAAACCGATTACGACAAGATGCACGCAGTCCACGGTGACAACTACCGATTCTTCGGCGCCCCGGTCGGGCTGATGTTCACCATCGACCGCCGTATGGAAACGGGCTGCTGGCTCGACTATGGCATGTTCATGCAGAACATCATGATTGCCGCGCGCGGACGCGGCCTCGATACCTGCCCGCAGCAGGCCTTCGCCGCGTATCACAAGCTCATCACTGCCGAACTGAAGCTGCCAGAGAATGAACAAGTCGTATGCGGTATGTCACTCGGCTACGAAGACCGCAGTGCGCCGGGCAATGCGCTCAAGACCGAACGCGCAAACCCTTCGGAGTTCGCTGTGTTCGTCCAATAGGGCCGAGCGTTATTGAGAGTCGCTTGAATCATGACAAAAAACATGCTTCTTGCGAGGCTGTCATGTTTTTTGGAATGATCAATAGAACGGTCAAGCGGTTCTGCGGGCATGACGCGTGACGCGTGACACGTGACACGTGTAGTGTGCCTGCATACGCCGGGATGCGGGGCCGACGACTCGCTCTGGAACGCCGCGTTTGATAGCTAGCGTGTCATCTGCGGCGCGACATCCACGGTGTTCCCGCTGCGCGCCGCCATTTGCTGCATGCGCGCCTGCTTGAGGATGTCTGCAATCTGCGAGTGTCCCAAACGCAGCGCGAGATCAACCGCGGAATCGCCTTCCGTGTTGACCGCCGTTGAATCGGCGCCGTTGCGCAGAAACAATTCGACCAGGCCTGCGTGGCCTTTGGCCGCCGCGTACATGAGGCAGGAGTAACCACCCGGGCCCCTCACGTTGGCGTCGAGATTCATGTTCAGCAGCTTTTGTGCGTAGACCAGGTTGCCCTTTTCGATGGCATAGAACAGCGCCTTTTGCGCTTCACCACTGTTGTCACGTTCCAACCCGGAAGGGATCAGCCTGACCACGTGGTTGATCAGCGATACGCCGACCATCAGCGCCAGCGTCAATATCAGCGGCACTTTCGAGATGCCGAGTGCCTGTGCATACTGCCCGGGAAGATTGGCGCCGATGACCAGCAACACGATAATGAGAAAAAACGTGAAGCGCATGTATAGCAGCAGCGCCACGAACACCACCGCACCGAGGGTAATGAGCAGATATTCGATCTTGATGCCAAGCTGATCGGTGATGCTGGCTGGCAGATTGGCGATGAGCGCAATCACTGCGACCATGCTGACCAGTGCCCATTCTTTTGTGCTGATTTTGAGATTCATCAGTTTCCCCTTCCAGCGCTGAATTGATGTGCACCCGCGCAATTTGTGCAGCCGCCGGTGTATAGCCACCATTGTGCCGGAATTTGCGCTCCCGGGGTATTGCCGGAAGAACAGGTTGCCTGAAGCAGCGGCGATTCTGCTTTCTTTTCCCAAGCACACAAAATACCGGCGGGGTGGCCGGCGATTCACTAAAATGCGCTGGAACCCCATGAGGCAGAAACACAATGGCAGTATGGCAACAGATAGGTAGTCCGATCAGGCGCGCGATGCGCTTCGCGCGTATCGGCTCGCTGGTATTCCCAACCATGCTGTGCCTGCTGGCCGCGCCGGTCGCGATGGCAGTGGAGAAGAAAGCATCGGCACCACGTTCGCAGAGTGGGAACGGGGTGGCGCATGGGCTGGGGCTTAAGTCCCATGTTGCGCTGGTCGTTGATGAAATGACGGGAGAAGTGCTGATCGCGAAGAATGTGGACGAAGTGCACTCGGTCGCCTCCATCACCAAACTGATGACTGCTCTGGTGACTCTCGATGCGCGCGTGCCGCTGTCGGAACTGGTCGAGATTGGCTCTGAGGATGTGGATACCGCGCGTGGCACGCGCTCGCGTCTCAAACTTGGCGCGCAACTCTCGCGCAACGATTTGCTGCACCTCGCGCTGATGGCGTCGGAAAATCGCGCTGCACATGCACTCGGCCGCAGCTACCCCGGTGGCCTCGCGGCATTTGTCGAGGCGATGAACGCCAAGGCGCGCGATCTCGGCATGATGCGCACTCGCTTTGTCGATCCCACCGGATTGTCGAGCGCCAATGTCGCGACGGCGGCGGACCTCGCCAGGTTGGTGCGTGAATCCCATCGCCATGCGCTGATCCGGCAGTACTCGACCAACACCTCTCACGACGTTACCGTCGGCAGCAGGGTGTTGCGCTTCAACAATACCAATCGTCTGGTGGCCAGCGCGAACTGGGACATTGGCGTGTCCAAGACCGGCTATATCAATGAAGCCGGCAAGTGCCTGGTGATGCAGGCAAATTTGCAGGGCCGCCCGATGGTGATCGTGCTGCTCGATTCATGGGGAAAGCTCACGCGCATTGGCGATGCCAATCGCATCAAGAAATGGCTGGCCTCATCCGCAGCGCCCGGCAAGTCAGGGCGGGGCGCGTAGAGTCCGACTGCGGTCAAGCGCCGGCTAATCTGAAGTTCCGCAACATGCGTTGTGAGTTGCTGACTGCAAGCGCCTGTTATTTCACATGAATTTGTCCGGCATGTGAT